>JAAFIJ010000050.1:0-1006 GCA_013298675.1 Rhodobacterales bacterium
TCCGCACGCCATTTGTCGCCCGGCGCATCCGCCGAACAGGTGAAATGGTTGGCCAGATAGCATCCACGCGATTGCACGGTCATCTTCAGCGTGCAGCCTTCAGGCGGCGTGAATGTGCCAGCAACAGCTGGGGCAGCCAGCAACAGCTGGGCAAGAAGGGTGCGGTACATCATGAGCGGTCTGCCTTTTCGTCCATAAGGTTCAAGGAAATATCGCCACAGTCGTAGGTTGGGAATGGTTCGTCAAAACCCGGTTCGCCGGGTAGAATAATTGCCGCAGGTTTAGAAGAGATTTCACTAAGCAACGCTTTGCCATCAAATTCCAATTCGCCATCAAAAAACACGCCTGTAGGCGCGTCGAAATACGAAACCCCGTTTCCTTTAACTGCTTTCATTGGAGGTGGTAACTGCATTGCAAAGGTGACGGCGAACCGATGCAAACTGCGGCCACTAAGCTGTAACTCGATGGGTTCGGACCTTAGGGTTGCCGTCAAAGAAACAGGTTTTGTTAGTCCAAACATTGACAGGGTACCAACTTGTGCATAGCCACCCGTACCTTTGGCGATCACAGTTAATGGTGTATCAGCAAAGGATTTGGTTGGATCAATAATAAAATCAAATTCACCGTTAGTGTATTGATCCGCTATAAGCCTGTACTGCTGGTCAGTATGGGATACCCCATTTAGGCCCTGAAACCTGTACTCTTCAGACCGCCAAAAGGCTGCATCGCCTGATCCACACATCAGTTGCGTTTCAACTTCGCAGCCGTGCTTTTGGATCGTCATCACCGCCTTACAATCCGCAGGACGGGTCAAGATCGACCCTTCGGCCACAGCCAATCCCGGTGCGAGAAGCACGGCCAGACGCAGCATATGGCGAAGGCAAGGGCGCATGTGCAGCCTACTCTGCCGCGACGGAAGCAGGTTGCGCCAGATAGTCCAGGATTGCATCGGCGGCTTCGCGCCCGTCACGGATCGCCCAGACCACAAGGCTTGCACCGCGCACGA
>JAAFIJ010000050.1:1016-12121 GCA_013298675.1 Rhodobacterales bacterium
GCGTGAATGTGCCCCCAAGCACCGGCGAGGCCAGCAATAGCAGGGGGAACCATAGGGCTTTAATCATCACATCGCTCCCAATAACTTGCTTCTACTCTGCCGCGACAGAGGCAGGTTGCGCCAGATAGTCCAGGATTGCATCGGCGGCTTCGCGCCCGTCACGGATCGCCCAGACCACAAGGCTTGCACCGCGCACGATATCACCCGCCGCGTAAACGCCGGGAATAGAAGTGGCGTGGCTGCGGAAATCAGCCTTGATCGTGCCCCAACGGGTCACGGCCAAATCAGGCACGCCCCATAGGGTTGGCACCGCTTCAGGTTCAAAGCCCAACGCCTGAACCACCAGATCGGCGGGTTCCAGATAATCCGCGCCCTCAATCAGTTCCGGGCTTTGACGGCCCGAGGCATCTGGAGCACCAAGGCGCATCTTTTGCACCATCACCCCGTCGACCGTGGTGCCGCCGGTAAAGCCCTTGGGCGCGGAGAGCCAGACAAACTCTACGCCCTCTTCTTCAGCGTTTTGCACTTCGCGTTGCGAGCCGGGCATATTAGCCTTGTCGCGGCGGTACAGACATTTGACCGAGGTCGCACCCTGACGAATGGCCGTGCGCACACAGTCCATCGCGGTATCGCCACCGCCGATGACCACAACGCGCTTGCCGCTGGCATCCAACTCGCCACTGTCAAATTCCGGCACGTCATCGCCAAAGCTTTTGCGGTTGGACGCGGTCAGATAATCCAACGCCCGCACGACGCCAACCGCACCCACACCTGGAGCCTCAATGTCGCGCGACTTGTAGACGCCTGTAGCAATAAGGACCGCGTCATGCTGGCCGCGGATGGCGTCAAAGGACAGATCCTCGCCCACCTTGCAGTTCAGCACGAATTGCACGCCACCGGCCTCAAGCTGTTCGATCCGCTGCATGACAACGGGCTTTTCCAGTTTGAAACCGGGGATACCATAGGTCAGCAAACCGCCCGCGCGGTCGTAACGGTCATAGACGGTCACTTGGATGCCCCGACGGCGCAGCACGTCAGCGGCAGCAAGCCCACCGGGACCTGCGCCAATGATGCCCACAGATTCTGTACGCTCGATACGCGGCGTGATCGCTTTTACCCAGCCGTTTTCCCATGCGAGGTCGGTCAGATATTTCTCGACCGACCCAATCGTAACTGTCCCGTGACCAGAGCTTTCGATGACGCAATTACCCTCGCACAAACGGTCCTGCGGGCAAATGCGGCCGCAGATTTCAGGAAAGGTGTTGGTGGCTTGGCTAAGGTCGTAAGCCTCTTCCAGACGACCCTCAGCCGTAAGGCGCAGCCAATCTGGAATGTTGTTGTGCAACGGGCAATGCGACTGGCAATAGGGCACGCCGCATTGGCTACAACGGCTTGCTTGTTCGGCGGCCTTGGCTGCGGCGAAATCACGGTAAATCTCATCGAAATCCGCCGTGCGTGCGGTCGCATCCCGCTTTTGCGGGGTCTCTTTGTTCAGGGTCACGAATTTGAGCATTGCTTGCACGGCCATAGTGGTGCCCCTCGCTGCGATTTTCTGGTCGCGGAAGGTGTACTTTGGGTCGCGTCAGAATAAAAGTCAGTTAGACTGACCTATTGTTCTATTATTTGTATGCGGTAAGTGAAATTCACGAACTATTTGCGAAAATTAGGTCAGTAAGCAATACCTATCAGCTTAAAGCCCACCAGAAATCATCACAAGAGCGATCGTTCCGACGATGATTCGCCACCAACCGAACAAGGCATAGCCGTGTTGCGACACATAGCCGAGCACCCATTTCACCACGATCACGCCAGAAACGAAGGCCAGCGCAAACCCGATGGCAATTTCAGACCATGCGCTGAAGTCCAGAACATCGCGGTTTTTGAACAAGTCGTAACCGACAGCCGCGGCCATAGTAGGCAATGACAGAAAGAACGAAAACTCTGCCGCCGCGCGCTTTTCAACGCCCAGCATCAACGCGCAGACAATGGTGGCACCAGACCGCGAAACCCCTGGCACCATGGCCAAGCATTGGGCAAAGCCAATCATCAGTGTCTTTCCAAACGGAATAGCAGTTGCGTCATGGTAAACTGGCGGGGGTGCAATCTTGTCGACGAACAGCAAGACCACCCCGCCCAAGATCAGCATGATCGCAATCAGTTTCGGCGTTTCAAATAGCACTGATTTGATAAAGTCATGTGCAAGTACGCCGATGACCACCGCCGGAACAAAGGCCAGCGCGACAGAGACGATGAACCGCAACGCAGCGGGGTCGCGGTGGGCGGTGGAAAACACCTGCCACAGTTTCGCAAAGTAGACCGTCAAAATGGCCAGAACCGCACCCAGCTGGATCACAACTTCAAAGGTTTTTCCTGCACTTTCAAAGCCTAGAAAATGCCCGATCAACAGCAAATGACCCGTCGAGGATACAGGAATAAACTCTGTCAGACCCTCAACAAGACCCAGGAAGGCCGCGCTTAACCAATCACCCACGCTTTATGCCTTCTTCAGTTGCTTTGCCGAATTCTTAATCTCGGCATATTGGCCGGACGGACGGTAGCACCACAAGTATTCGGGCAGAACCGAGTCCATCGCACTGGGTGTGATCCCCATATCAGCCAAAGTCTTAACGTCCGTGCCAACCACGTTGTCAGACCGCAGACTTGTCACTTGGTCTCGCGTCAGCACAGTATTCTTGATCAAGCCAAGCGTCAGTGCCGACCCGAAATCAAGTAGGCTTGCGATGATATTGGCAACAAAGAATGGCATGTTCAGCACCAGACGGCGGCGCTGAACCACGCCCAACATGCGTTCCATCAACCCCTTCAGGCTATCGACGTCTCGCCCGCCAAGTTCATAGACACCGGGGGCTGCCTGACCAAGCACTCCTTTGACCGCCGCAGCGGCGACGTCATCGACATGGACTGGTTGGAACCGGGTCGCACCGCCGGCAATTGGCAGCACGGGGCCCGTGCGGGTCATTGCGGCAAAGCGGTTGAAGAAGTTGTCTTCGCTGCCAAAAATCACCGAAGGGCGCAGGATCACCGCGTTCGGGAACGCCGCCAAAACCGCGGCCTCTCCTTCTCCTTTGGATTGGGCATACAGACTTGCGCCATCAATATTGGCACCAATGGCTGACAGATGCACCAGCTTGCCAATACCCTCTGCGGTCGCAAGACGTGCGATACGCGTGGCGCCTTCGGACTGCACGGCGGTAAAGTTATTCTTGCCGCCGCGATCAAAGGTGCCCACGCAGTTGACCACCGCATCAGCCCCCAACATCGCGCTGCGCACCGACGCATCATCGCGGATGTTGCACAATACAGGCTCTACTTGACCAACAGAGCCGTAAGTCTTTACGAACAAGGCCTCATTCGGGCGGCGCACTGCGACGCGTACGCGCCAGCCTTCTTTGGCCATCCTGCGAGCGATATAGCGGCCAACAAATCCTGAACCGCCGTAGATCGTGACAAGTTTGCTCATGAAAATCCCTCTTCGCCCTACGGCGGGCCGCTTGCGCCCGATATCTGGATGTCTGAATAATCTTAGGCGGGCAAAGCAGCAAGGCCAATCACCACGCAGCCTTTTCCAGCGGGCCGCTTTTTCCCTTGTCTTGGCATTATTTCCCCGTTGACTCGGTCTGAGGGCTTGGCTACATCGCCCTCACGGCACTGCCCTGGTGGCGGAATTGGTAGACGCGCTGGTTTCAGGTACCAGTGTTGCAAGACGTGGAGGTTCGAGTCCTCTCCTGGGCACCAACTATTTTTCAAAATCCCCGCATCATGAACATGTTGCGGGGATTTTTGTTTTTGCACTCCCCCAACCATTTCCCTTTGGGCGCGAGTTGGCGTGTTTTGTCGGCCGCTGAACCTTAATGCAAATGCGCGCTGCGGCGGGCTTGAAGCGATCTGCCTTTCCCGGTGTCTGAATTGTTCGCTGACCTGCGCAATTTGGTTGTTGAGCAGAGCCATCCTTTAACAAACGGCTTCGTCGACCTTTTGGTCGTGTTGCGATGCTTGCATCCATTGCGCGAAACTTGAGTACGCTTGCGACCGTCGAGAAGGGCCATATTGAGGCGAAGCCTGTTTAAAGGAGACCTGCGTTAGACAGGTGGTAGGTGCGGCTGGTCGGGTCATAGCCGGTGACCATATGGCCTTGGGCGAACGACGCCTGCAACCAAGCCCGGGTTGCTAGCCGTGTCGCCAGTGCCTTCTCTGGATCCGTCGCAAGCAAAATGCCGAAATCCGTCGGGATCTCCAGTTGAAGAGCGGGTTTGGGGGGGGCAGGTCGCCCACCTGCTGCCCTGTCGATGACGCCGGGCGCGTCCAGCACCCATTCAGCCAGCAACCTGTCAGACGGAGCGCCCTGATTGATGCCGGGCATCGCGCCATAGTAATCAGGGTAATAGATTCGCGCCACGGCGCCAAGTTTGGCGATGTTCAGGCTGGCATTGGCGTGGCGCAGAGGGTCATAGGTCCAGCGGACAAGGTTGATGCCGCGATTCAAGCACCAATCGCGCTGATACCATTTCAACGCAGCTCCTAAGCCCAACCCTCTGGCCTGCGGATGCGTGGCCAACCGGTGCGAGTGTTGCACGCCCGGCGTTGCGGTTGGAAAGGCAAACACATAGCCCAGCAGTTCATCCCCCCGGAACGCCCCCGCCGCCAACCCGCCTTCGGCGGCGATGACCATCATCAGGTCGGCTGGGTCGGGCTGATCGCCTTCGCCCCAGACGACGCGCTGCAGGTTTTCGGCCAGCCGGAAATCATCCATCCCTGCAAGATCGCGCAAGACCACGCTCACGCCCCGAACCTTTCGATGCTGACCGTAACTGATTCAAGGAAAGTATGATCCAGCGTCACACCGATACCCGGACCCTCGGGCACTGGCATGCGACCGTCCGTTGCCTCTAGCTGTTGTTCGGTGATGTCGCGGACAAAATAGCGGCTGGCCGAAGACACGTCACCCGGTTTGGAAAAATTCGGCAGCGTGGAAAGGTGGATGTTATGGGCCCGTCCAACGCCGGACTCCAACATCCCGCCGCACCAGACTGGCACCGAAAAAGCCGCGCAAATGTCATGAATACGGATCGCTTCCGCATAGCCACCCGAGCGGCCAACCTTTATGTTCATCACCCGACTGGCGTCCGACTGAAGCGCATGGCGGGCATGCACGACAGTGCGAATGCTTTCATCCAGACAGATTGGCGTCGTCAGCCGCTTTTGCAGCGTGGCGTGGTCCGCGATATCATCCCACGCCAGCGGTTGTTCGATGTAATCGAGATCCAACCCGTCCAGCCGTTGCAACAGCGCAGTGTCGGCCAGCGTATAGCAGGAATTGGCGTCAACACTAAGGTGAAGGTCGGGAAATTCATCCCGTACCGCGCGCACCATGGCCACATCATGCCCCGGCATGATTTTCAGCTTGATGCGCTTGTAACCTTGCAGGGCATGGGCGCGCACCCGGTCGATGGTACCCGGAATCGGGCCGATGCCGAGCGACACGCCCACATCGACCGCATCGCCCACACCGCCAATCAGCACCTTCAATGGCAAACCAAGCGATTTTGCCCAAAGGTCCCAAAATGCCATCTCCACCGCTGCCTTGGCCATCCGGTGCCCGCGCCATGGTGCCAGCACAGCCTCCAACTCGGCCGGGTTGGCAAAACGCCGCCCCACGATTTGCGGCAGAAACACATTGCGGATCAGGTCCATTGCCCCTTCGGTGGTTTCCTCCAGATAATCCGGAGTCGGGTCCATGACGCCTTCGGCATAGCCTTCCAGTCCACCGGATCGCAAAGTGATCAACGGAAATACCTTTTCCGTCATGGTTCCTGTCGAAATGATGAAAGGCGACAACAACGGCAAGCGCACCAGACGCAGGTCCGCCTGTTCAATCAGCAAAGGGGTATAGGTGTGTGGCATCGGGAATCCTTTTGCAGCTGGTAGCGGCAGGTTCCACGCTAAGCCGAAATCAGCTTTCTTGCAAGATTGACGCAAAGAAAGTTTTCTGTCAGATTTTCATCACATCGAAAGGATGACCATGCGGCGATTCGACGGCAACATAACGACCGTACGCCCCGCTGACCTGCAGCATCGTCTGCAGGCAAGTCTTGCTGTCGCCACCAAGGCAGAAGCTGCAATTGCCAATCACATGCTGACCAATTTGCAAAGTCTTCCGTTCGAAACGGCCGCCTCGGTCGCGCAAAAGATCGGCGTTAGCGAAGCGTCAATCGGGCGCTACTGCCGGGGCATCGGGTTTCAGCATTTCAGGGCGCTGAAAGCCGAGCTGCAAGCCGATCTGGGGGATAAGGCTTGGCTCATCGGCGACCGGCTGCGCGATTTTCACCAACGCTCAACTTCGGGCAAGACCGAGGCTGCGCGCGCGCTAGAGCTGGAATTGGCGGCGATCGTTGCGGTGCATGAAATGGCTGCGGGGCCGCAGTTTGCTGCGTGTGTCGCGCGGCTTGCCACCCGTGCCACAGTGTATGTCGTGGGCTTTCAAACCGAACGCGGACATGCCGCTTTGCTGGCGCATGGGTTGCAATACCTGCGACCGGGTGTGCATCTGGCCGACCTTGCGGGCGGCAACTTTGCCGATCTGTTGCTATCGGATCCGCAAACGACTTGTCTGGTGATGATCGAAGGCCGCCGCTATTCGCGTTTGGCGCAGAAACTGGCGACGGATGCTAATGCACAAGGTATCCCTGTGACCTTGATCACCGACCCCTATTGCGACTGGGGTCGTGAGGCCACAACCGAGATGTTTGCGGTGCCAACCGACCTGAACCACTTTTGGGACGCAACCAGTGGATTTTCCAGCCTGATCAGCCTGATGATCAATGGCGTTTTCAACCAATTGGGGGCCGAGGTTGAGGCCCGCATGGTGCAGGTCTCGGCACTTCACCAAGATTTCATCGGCCATACCGGGGATGGCCGCACGTCTCGCTTTACTCCCCGATAACAAAGAAACCATCAGAACCTGGAGGTTCCCATGACTCTAACCCTTCGACACCGCATGCTTGCGGCCTCTGTCAGCCTTGCGGCCCTTCTGGGTGCCCCCGTCTTGGCGCAAGAGGCTGTGTTTGTCGTCAGTCAGGATCAGGTTGGCGTGCCAACTTACAATGTGGTCATGACCGGCAATACCAATACCGGTGCCACAATGATCTATGACACATTGGTCGTGCAGGCGGCGGATCAGTCTTTTCATCCCGGACTGGCGGAAAGCTGGGAAGAGGCTGCAGACGGCATGTCCTGGACGTTCAAGCTGAAATCAGGTGTCAAGTTCCACAATGACGAGCCGTTGACCGCGGCCACCATCGTGACATGGATCGGGTTCTTTACCGCGAGCGACAACTCCTACATGACGGCGTCGATCGAAAAGATCGAAGCAGTAGATGATCTGACCGTCAAAATGACGATGAAGCATCCCGATCCGAACCTGCTTTACAACCTGTCCAGCAGCTTTATGGGCGTGGTCGAACCCAAGGCCTTTGTCGAAATGGGGGCCGATTACGGTGTGATCGGCGCAGTTGGCACTGGCCCGTTCAAGTTGGAAAGCTTTACCATCGGCTCGGAAACTGTGCTGGTGCGCAACGATGACTACACGTGGGGATCCAGTCTTGCCGAGAACAAAGGCCCGGCCAAGATCGCTAAAGTGACGCTGCGCGAAATTGCCGAGGAAAGCACTGCGTTTCTGGAATTGAAGACCGGCGGCGTAGACATGCTGATGTCGGTGCCAACAGACTTTCTTGGTGAGCTGGCCAAGGAACCCACGATCACCACGCTGACCTTGCCGGGTCAGGAAGTGGTCTACATGCCGATCAACGTGACCAAGGCGCCGTTCGACGATATCAAGGTGCGCGAAGCGGCAGCGTTTGCGATCAACCAGCAGGAAATTCTCGACTCCGTCTATAGCGGTGTCGGTTCGGTCGCCAATCAGTTCCTGATCTCGTCTTTGCCTGAATCTCAGGTCGATCCGAAATATCTGGTCAGCTTTGATCCCGCGCGTTCGGCCAAACTGCTGGATGAAGCGGGCTGGGCAATGGGCGCGGACGGTGTGCGGGCCAAAGACGGCGTGCCGCTGAAAGTCTCGCTTTGGACACAAAGCGATTCCGTGTTCCGGCGGTTAACTGAAGTGGTGCAGGCTGAACTGAAAGCTGTCGGCATCGATTCCGAAATCACCAACTTTGACAGCTCCACCATTCGCGACCAATACAAGACCGGCGAACAACAACTGGCGGTCCGGTCCTACTATTGGAACAACGCCGATATCGTGGATTGGTTCTTTGGCGGTGACCGTCTGGGCTATCCGAACATCTCGATGTTCAATGACCCAAAGGCAGAAGAGTTGCGCGCCAAGGCTATGTCAGGATCGGCCAATCAAACCGAGCGGCAGGCCAACTTCAAGATCTATCACGAATATATCCTGTCGCAGTTCGTGATGGCCCCGATCTATCAGCCGGTGGCGAACTTTGGTTACAACACCGCCCGCCTCAAGATGCCAGCCACGATTGCCGGCACCACGATCGATGGTCAGACCATCTTGTCCATGGAAGTCACAGAGTAGTCTGGAAACGGGGGTCAACATGCTCAGCTATACTTTGCGGCGCTTGTTATTGTTGATCCCCGTGTTCCTTGCGGTGTCTGTGATCATCTTTGCGATCATCCACCTGATCCCCGGTGACCCGGTGGATAACCTTTTGAAAGTCGGCTCCGGCCCCGAACAGCGCGCCATCATCGAGGCACGTTACGGGTTGGACCGGCCCTTGCCTGTGCAATACGCGATGTGGTTGGGCAAGGTGCTGACCGGCGATCTGGGCACGGCCATCGTCGGCCGCCGCCCGGTGGCGGACCTTGTGCTGCAAGCGCTGCCCTATTCGCTGGCGCTGGGCAGTCTGGCGCTGCTGTTTTCTACCGTTGTCGGGATATTTCTGGGCGTGGTGGCAGCGCTGAACCGTGGCAAACTGGCAGATCAGACGATCATGACGGGGGTACTTTTGGGGTCAACAGTGCCATCCTTCTGGTTGGGCCTGCTAATGATCCTGACGTTTTCCGTTTATTTCCAGTGGTTTCCGGTTTCGGGCGCGCGGGGGTGGTCGTCACTGGTGCTGCCGGTACTGACGATCGGTCTGGGCGGCACGGCACTGGTTGCCCGTGTTACGCGCGTGGCCATGATAGAAGCGGCCGGGCGGGATTTCGTGCTGCTGCTGCACGCCAAGGGGATGCACCCTATGCGCATCCAGTTGCGTCATGTGCTGCGCCACGCACTCATCCCGGTCGTGACAATCCTCGCGCTGCGGATAGGCTGGGTGCTGGGGGGTGCTGTGACCATCGAGGTGGTGTTCGCGCGGCCCGGACTTGGCACCCTGTTAATCAAGGCATTGAACCAGCATGATTATCCGGTGGTGCAGGCAAGCCTATTGATCCTCGCCATGGCCGTCATGCTGGGCACGCTGCTGGGCGATATCTTGCAAGCTGCGATGGACCCGCGTGTCCGGGCGGCACTGACATGACCGCGCTGGCCCAAACCGCCATAATCCGCAGCCTGCGCACGCCCAAAGGCACCATTGCCGGGGCATGGCTGCTGGCCCTCGTGTTCATGGCGATCTTTGCACCCGTGCTGACCAGCTATCAATATGACGTGCAGAACCTGAAGGGTGCTTTTGCGCCTCCCTCGGCCGAACACTGGTTGGGCACTGATGAGTTTGGGCGCGATCTTCTGACGCGGCTGATGTACGGCGCACGCACGTCGCTGTCCGTTTCGGGGATAGCGATTGGCATATCGGTGCTTGTGGGCATGATCCTTGGAGCCTCGGCCGGGTTCTTTGGCGGCAAGTTCGACCGGGCGGTGACGGTGGTGGTGGACCTGACTTGGTCCTTCCCCGAGATCCTTGTTGCCCTCATCCTTGTGGCCATCATCGGCCCCGGTGTGACGGGCACTATGGCGGCCATCGGTGTGGCCTATCTTGCGCAGTTCACCCGCCTGACCCGCGCCCAAATCATGGCGATCAAGGGCGAAACCTATATCGAGGCTTCGCGGTCGCTGGGCGCATCCGACGCCTATATCGTGTTCCGCCACCTGATCCCGAACGCCCTTGCGCCGGTTCTGGTGTCGGCCATGCTCGCCACCGGCGATGCGATCATCCTTGAGGCAACACTGGGTTTCTTTGGCCTTGGCGCGCAGCCGCCAACGCCAAGCTGGGGCGGCATGATGTCATCAGGATCAGCACTGTTGTTCAAAGCGCCGTGGATCATCCTTTTGCCCGGCCTTGCCGTGGCGATCACGGTCATCGCGATCAACCTTTACGGTGATGCGCTGATCCGCGCCTTGGACATCCGCGAACGGTTGAGGCAAGCATGATGTTGCTGGAAGTAGAAAATCTGGATGTCAGTATCGGCAGCGTGCAACCCCTTAGCCAAATCAGCTTTGGCGTTGACCGGGGGCAGATTCTGGGTCTGGTGGGCGAAAGCGGGTCGGGCAAGTCGCTGACGGCGCTGGCCATCATGGGGCTGTTGCCGTTGATTGGTGGTCGGATCACCAAAGGTGCTGTGCGGTTCGATGGCACCAATCTTGTAGGCCTGCCAGAACATGGTTTGCGTGCCCTGCGCGGTCGAAGAATTGCCTTTATCACACAAAACCCGATGACGGCACTCGACCCGGTGCAAAAGATCGGCGCGCAGGTCGATGTTGTAGCTCGCCTGCACCTTGGGTTGTCGGCCAAGGCCGCCCGCGCCCGCACTGTGGACTTGTTGACCCAGCTGCGCATCCCCGAGGCGGCAACAATCTGCGACGCCTATCCGCATCAGTTGTCGGGCGGCATGAAGCAGCGCATCGTCATCGCGATGGCGCTTGCCGGAGAGCCTGACCTGATCGTGGCGGACGAGCCGACGACGGCGCTTGATGTCACCGTTCAGGCGCAAATCATCCATATCCTTGCGACTTTGGTGCGCGAAAAGGGCCTTGCGCTGATCTTGATCACGCATGACATGGGGGTGGTGGCGCAGGTCTGCACTTCGGTCGCGGTGCTTTATGCTGGACGGCTCGCCGAGGCCCGCCCCGTGCATGAGATTTTCGCAAACCCCGCGCATCCCTACACCACGGCGCT
>JAAFIJ010000051.1 GCA_013298675.1 Rhodobacterales bacterium
CGGCGCTGGTGTTTACCAGCGCTTACATCGCCAATGACGCGACGCTTTCTACTTTGCCAAAACTGTTTCCCGGTTTGATCATCTATTCCGACGCACTTAATCATGCATCGATGATCGAAGGCGTGCGGCGCAACGGGGGCGCAAAACGGATTTTCCGGCACAACGATCTGGCCCATTTACGCGAACTGTTGCAAGCCGATGATCCAAAGACGCCGAAATTGATCGCCTTTGAATCCGTTTATTCGATGGACGGTGATTTTGGTCCGATCAAGGGCATTTGTGACTTGGCGGCAGAGTTCAACGCCTTGACCTATATTGACGAAGTGCACGCCGTAGGCATGTATGGTCCTCGCGGTGCGGGTGTGGCCGAACGCGATGGTTTGATGGGCCGCATCGACATTATCAACGGCACTTTGGCAAAGGCTTACGGGGTATTTGGCGGCTATATTGCTGCATCTGCAAAGATGGTCGACGCGATCCGAAGCTATGCGCCGGGGTTCATTTTTACCACTTCATTGCCACCTGCCGTTGCTGCGGGTGCTACGGCTTCAGTTCGGTTTGTAAAAACCGCGCAGGACTTGCGTGATCTGCACCATTCCAAGGCCAAATCATTGAAAATGCGGCTGCGGGGACTTGGACTTCCGATCATTGACCATGGGTCACATATTGTACCCGTTCATGTCGGCAACCCTATTCATTGTAAATTGCTGTCGGATCGCCTGCTGGCTGATTTTGGCATTTATGCTCAGCCGATCAACTTTCCAACCGTCCCAAGAGGCACAGAAAGGCTGCGGTTTACACCGTCGCCGCTGCACACAGCCGCGCACATGGATCAGTTGATATTCGCCCTGGACACTCTATGGGGGCATTGTGCGCTGAATCGTGCCGAGATTTCTGCCTGAGATGATTATGCACAAGCAGAATCGCTTGCCCTGTGACACGTTTTCCTGAATAGAAAAAGAAGCTGGTCGCATGGGGATGTGACCGCGAATCTCGGGGCAGCAAATGGAACCTTCAGCGTGATTGGATGGAGAGCGAAGCCTCTGCCGGCCGAAGTCGACAAGCCCAAGGGGTTTGACGACTTTGAGTTGCGTCTTGGTGACCTGATGCGGGGCGAACGCGCCACGTTGGGCAAGTCGCTGCTTGATATCCAACGCGACCTTAAGATCAAAGCGACCTACATTGCCGCCATTGAAAACGCGGATGTTTCGGCATTTGAAACTCCGGGCTTTATCGCAGGCTATATCCGGTCTTACGCGCGCTATCTTGGGATGAACCCTGATTGGGCGTTCGAGAAATTTTGCCGCGAGGCGAATTTTCAAGTGGCGCACGGAATGTCTGCGGCGGCTTCTTCGCAATCCTTGACTGCTGCACGGGCACGTCAGAATTCATCTGACGGTCGCGATGGCATTGCCCTGTCAAGTGGATCGTTTAGCCCCAAAGCGGAAAGCTTCTTTGCGACTATAGAGCCTGGTGCGATTGGTTCCTTTAGCGTCTTGTTGGCACTTGTTGGTGCGCTTGGCTATGGTGGCTGGTCGGTGTTGCAAGAAGTGCAGCGCGTGCAACTTTCCCCTATCGAACAAGCGCCTGAAGTCGTCGCAGAACTTGATCCAATTGCAGGCGTGACAACTGTGCCCGCGACGATCGATGCGGCAACGACTGACGAGGAACAAGCGCTCGCATCTGCGGCTGGCGTGTTCGCTGATCCGCTTGACAGGGCAGCGCGTCCTGAGGCGTTAGATTTGCCTGTGTTGACGGCGCGTGACGGGCCGATCTCTGGTATCGATCCGCGGACCGTTGGTGCGCTGCCTGAAGGCGCGCAAACTGATGTTGCGGCGGCAGATATCGAAGCGGCTGTCGTCCAAGTGGTCGCCGAGGCCAATCCGGGGGTCGAACTTTTGGCAGTGCGCCCTGCGTGGGTGCAAGTGGCAGCTGCCGATGGAACTGTGCTGTTTGAAAAAATCCTCGATGCAGGAGAGCGCTACGCGGTTCCTGCTTTGGAAGAGGCGAGCGTTTTGCGCGCAGGAAATTCGGGTTCGGTGTATTTTGTCGTCAATGGCGCGACATTGGGACCCGCGGCGCCAGGTGCGAATGTTGTCAAGAATATTGCGCTGACGGCTGAAAACTTGTCTGCATCCTACGCATTGGCCGATATGACGGGTGATGCCGATCTGGCACAGATCATGACGGCAGAGAATTTGGCCACGACGACCGTTGAGCCTGCTGTCGCAGACCCTAACGAATAGGAAAATTCCACGCATTTCACGGAACTAAGGTTGCCCCTTTTCGGCGGCCTCACTATCTATGCGTGAGCAAACCTTGAAAGCGCGAAGATGACCCATAATCCGATCCGTCCATGGCGCAATATCGACCGGCGTGTTTCAAGGCAGATCAAGGTTGGCAAGGTCCTTGTGGGCGGTGGCGCGCCGATTTCGGTACAGACCATGACCAACACCCTGACCACCGACGTCAAAGCCACGCTAGAGCAAATACAGCGTTGTGCGATTGCGGGTGCTGATATTGTGCGCGTTTCAACTCCAGATCAAGAAAGCACCCGAGCGCTACGTGAAATCGTGCGCGAGTCGCCGGTGCCGATCGTTGCAGACATCCATTTTCACTACAAACGTGCCATTGAGGCAGCCGAAGCTGGGGCTGCCTGTCTGAGGATTAACCCGGGAAACATCGGTGATGCCAAACGGGTAGCCGAGGTGGTGCGAGCGGCCAAGGATCACGGTTGTTCTATCCGGATCGGGGTGAATGCCGGGTCGTTGGAAAAGCATTTGCTGGATAAGTACGCAGAGCCCTGTCCAGACGCGATGGTGGAATCCGGGCTTGATCACATTAAACTTCTGCAGGACAACGACTTTCACGAATTCAAGATTTCGGTCAAGGCGTCAGACGTGTTTATGGCCGCTGCTGCCTATCAACAACTGGCCAGCGTCACCGATGCGCCCCTTCACCTTGGTATCACAGAGGCGGGCGGTTTGGTGTCTGGCACCGTGAAATCGGCCATCGGATTGGGCAGCTTATTGTGGTTTGGTCTGGGCGATACCATCCGGGTCAGTCTGTCGGCGGATCCTGTGGAAGAGGTCAAGGTCGGCTTTGAGATTCTGAAATCCCTCGGCCTGCGTCACCGGGGTGTGACGATCATTTCTTGCCCGTCTTGTGCACGTCAGGGTTTTGATGTGATCAAGACTGTCAGCGAATTGGAAAACCGTTTGGCGCATATCACCACCTCGCTTAGCTTGTCGATTATCGGCTGCGTTGTGAATGGCCCAGGTGAGGCTTTGATGACGGACATCGGCTTTACCGGTGGCGGGGCAGGGCACGGAATGGTCTATCTGGCCGGTAAGCAGGTCCACAAGCTGGGCAATGACAAAATGGTCGATCATATTGTCGAGCTCGTCGAGAAAAAGGCCGTCGAGATTGAACTGGCCGAGATTGAGGCAGCGAAAGTGGACGTGCAGTCGCAGGTATAGCGGCGCTGAGCCTTAGCTTCTGCGCTCTTGCGCGACGATTTGTTGCATCCCGTCCAACGGCACATAGCCGCGCACAATAGATCCGCCAATCACAAATGTGGGCGTGCCTGATACTTCCATTGTCTGGCCAAGACTATGGTTTGCCTCAATGACGGCTGTCACCTCGGCAGAATTCATCCGCGCCATGATGGGCGCGGGATCAAGGTTCAAAGTGGTGGCAAGACGGGCAAGACTTGTCTCATCCGGCGCGCCGCGCATCGACAGCATGGCATCATAAGCCACGATATAGGCGTCGGGTCCGTGCAACTGTAAAACCGAAATTGCAAACCGCGAGGCAAGCACGCTTGCGTCGCCCAAGATCGGGTATTCCTTGACGATAAAACGGATATTCCCATCTGCTTTGATCAAGGCAGTTACTTCCTCATGCGCCTTTTTGCAGTAGCCGCACTGATAATCCATAAATTCAATGACAGTGATGTCACCGTTCAAATTGCCGCCGACATAGCTGGCTGGATCGTTCATCAGCTGGTCTTTGTTGGCCACCAACATCTGTTGATCGCGCGTCGCTGCATCTGCGTCCGTGCGGGCGTTCAGAACGTCCATCGCCTCGACCAGCACTTCGGGATTTTCCAACAGATAGGCGCGAACCTCTGCGCGAAAAGCCGCCTTTTCTTCGGCGCTCATGGCACCCAAACCACCCGCTAAGGCTGGCCCTGCGGACATGAGGGCGATAAGGGTAAGCGAGTTTAAAAGTCGGCGCATCAAGAACCTCAAATTCGGGCAGGCGGACTTGACCAACGGGCCAAGCTCGGGGCTATGTGGCCGCACAATAGGAGCGTTTGCATGAGAAGATCAAGCCGAGGTGATGTCGATCCCTTCATTGTGATGGACGTTTTGGCACAAGCGCGCGCTCTCGAGGCGGCGGGACGCTCTATAATCCATATGGAGATTGGACAACCTGGAACGGGTGCGCCAGCGGGGGCAAGGCATGCGCTGCAAGCTGCGCTTGCGGGGAACCCTATGGGTTACACCGTGGGCCTTGGTCTGCCAGAATTGCGCGCGCGGATCGCGCGGCATTATCAAGACTGGTATGGTGTGATGCTAAATCCTGATCGGGTGGTGATCACCACCGGGTCTTCTTCGGCGTTTATTCTGGCCTTTTCCGCCTTGTTCGATGCGGGCGATACTGTGGGCATAGGCGAGCCGGGCTATCCATCCTATCGCCAGATATTGCGTGCCATGAGTTTGCCTGTCGTCGGAATTCCAACCCATGCTAAGCAGCGCTATCAATTGACCCCCGAACTTTTGGCGGATCATGACTTGAAGGGTCTGCTGATCGCCTCACCAGGCAATCCCACTGGTACGATGATCGCGCGTGAAGAGATGCGTGCATTGATCGAACACTGTGCCATACATGGCATCTCATTGATTTCAGACGAGATTTATCACGGGCTGCACTATGATCAGCGCGCTATCTCGGCGCTTGAATTGACCGATGATGTCTATGTGATCAACTCGTTTTCCAAGTATTTCGGCATGACGGGCTGGCGGATCGGGTGGATGGTCGTCCCAGAGGCGCATGTTCGCACTGTGGAGCGGCTTGCCCAAAACCTGTTTATTTGCGCGCCCCATGTTAGCCAACTTGCGGCATTGGCCGCGATGGAGTGTCAGGATGAATTGGAGTTGAACCGGGATGTTTATGCACAGAACCGACAAGTTTTGCTGGACGGGCTGCCTAAAGCGGGGTTCATCAATTTTTCATCGCCCGAGGGCGCCTTTTATGTTTATGCCGATGTGCGCGACATCACCGACGACAGCCTTGCCTTGGCATCAGAGATTTTGAATGAGGCGGGCGTGGCTGTGACGCCGGGGATCGACTTTGATCCGCACCGTGGTAAGGGCACGCTCCGGTTTAGTTATGCGGGCTCTGCCCAAGACGTGGCCGAAGGGATGCGGCGGCTTACGGATTACATGACGCAGCGAAAACAGCGGGGGGCAAATGGCCAAACCAAGTAAGTTTGCCCGCAATTGGGTCTGCCAGCGGTTGGTTGCGCTCGTCCTTTGGACCTTTTGCGCAATCGGTCCTGCTGCTGCTGATGATTTAACCGCGCTTGCAAAGTTGGACGCATCGCGCAGCACCATTGCCCTTGATGGCGGCGACCTTGATATCACTTTGGGCCTTAGCCAACCTGTTCCGTGGCGCGTACGGGTCTTTGACAATCCACCGCGGACAGTGATCGATTTTCGCGAGGTTGATTTTTCAGGTCTGGCGAATGTGGAAATCCCTAAATCCACTGTGGTCGGTTTGCGCGCTGGAAACTTTCGCGCGGGTTGGTCGCGTCTGGTCATCGAACTTGCAAACCCGATGCTTGTGACCTCTGCCGAAATGCAAACCCGCGATGCGGTGGGCGTTAGCATTCATTTGCGCCCGGCAACGGCCGAGGCGTTTGCGATTGAGGCGAACAAACCCGAACCGGCGGAATGGGCGCTACCTGAAAACGTCAGTTTGGATGCGGCCCCTAAGGATCCATCCGCCCCGCTCATCGTGGTGTTGGACCCTGGTCATGGGGGCATTGATCCGGGTGCTGAGAACGGGACCACCACCGAAGCTGCGCTGGTTTTGAAATTCGCCAAGGAACTGCGCGAAGTGTTGCTGCGCAGCGGGCGATACAAGGTTATTCTGACCCGTGAGGTTGATGAGTTTGTCTCTCTTGAAGGGCGGCTTTCAATCGTGCGTGCTGCGGGCGCGTCTGTGTTTATATCCCTACATGCCGATGCTTTGGCCGAAGGCGAAGCTGTCGGTGCCACCATTTACACCCTCGCGGATGAGGCAAGCGATGCGGCCTCGGCTGCTTTGGCCGAACGCCACAACCGCGATGACTTGCTTTCGGGCATAGATCTGACCGAACAAGATGACGTTGTGGCCAAGGTTTTGCTTGATATGGCGCGCACATCGACAACGCCCCGAACCAAGCGGCTGTCGACGGCCCTAAAGGACGCGATCATGTCGGCAGAGATAGAGATGCATCATCAACCCGAACAAACTGCCGGATTTTCGGTTCTGAAATCGGCCGACACACCTTCGGTCTTGGTCGAATTGGGGTTCTTGTCGTCTGATGTTGATCTTGCGCGTCTGCTGGACGATTCTTGGCGACAAAAGTTTGCGACCGCTATGCTGCAAGGATTGGACAACTGGTCGGTCGATCAAGCGGCGCTTTTGCCGATTGAGTAAAGAAACAGCGCGAATGTGCCGAAAGCGTGACCCAGAACTGGGGGCGGCATTTTGCCTTTGCTGCCAGATCACTATATAAGACGACAGGTCCAGAACGCAGAGGATGTCCGCGTGCTTAGGTTTATAACTTCTTTCTTCGGCGGCATCTTTACGACGCTGACACTGGGCCTGTTGTTCGGCGCGATCACGATTGGCGGTGTCTTTTGGATGTACTCGCGTGATCTGCCGTCACATGAAAGTCTGGCGAAGTATTCGCCTGCAACAATCAGCCGGGTCTACTCTGGTGAAGGCAGGATCGTTGACGAATTTGCTCGCGAGCGGCGTTTGTTTGTCCCGATTGAAGACATCCCCGAACTGGTGAAACACGCGTTTGTGTCGGCAGAGGACAAGAATTTCTATACCCATAAGGGCTATGATGTGACCGGAATGGTGTCGGCTTTCGTTGACGCCATCACTTCTCGGGGTGAAAACGTGCGCGGGGCCTCGACGATCACCCAGCAGGTCATGAAGAACTTTCTTTTGGACGGCAGCAAATCAGTTGAACGCAAGATCAAAGAGATTGTTCTTGCGACCAGACTGGAAGAGTCCCTGTCCAAAGAAAAAATTCTAGAGCTGTATCTGAATGAGATTTTTCTGGGTCAAAACTCTTACGGTGTGGCCGCCGCTGCACAAACCTATTTCAACAAATCACTGGCTGTTCTGACCCCGGCAGAGGCGGCTTATCTGGCGACCCTGCCCAAAAGCCCGTCAGAACTTCATCCCGTACGCGACCGTGAAAAGGCGATTGAACGGCGGGCATATGTGTTGAACCGCATGGCCGAAGATGGCTATTTGACCGCTGAACTTGCCAAGTCTGAGGCGGAAACCCCGCTGTTGTCCGTACAAAATGGCGATTATCCGGCGTTCAGAGAGTCTTTGCCACCCCGCGATTACTTCACTGACGAAATTCGCCGTCAGCTGTCTGGCACTTTTGGCGAAGAAGAGTTCTTTGGCGGGGGGCTGTCGATCCGCGCCACGATGGATCCAGAGTTGCAGGCGATGGCAGCCCGCGCGATGCGGCGTGGTTTGGAAAAGTATGACCGCAACCAAGGAGTTTGGCGCGGCACGGGTGTGGTCATTCCATCAGAAAAGCTGACGAATGAAGCTGATTGGCGTGCAGCACTGTCCGAGGTTGCCGATCTTCCGCGCGACGTTGAGGGCTGGAAAGCCGCCGTCGTGCTTGAAGTTGGGGACGAGACTGCGCGTTTGGGCATCGAAGGCGTTCTTGACGGCGACACCAGTATTCCTGCGTCTGATGTGACGTGGGCGCGCAAACTGTTGGCCGATGGAAAGCTGTCGAAAAAGGCCAAACGCCCTAGCGATTTGGTCAGTGTTGGCGACGTGGTCATGGTGCGCGCGGTCACCTCGGATGAAGACGGCAGTTTCCTGAACTGGTCGCTGCGCCAAACCCCCGAGGTTCAGGGCGGCTTTATGGCGATGGACGTGAACACCGGGCGGGTGATCGCGATGCAAGGCGGATTCAGCTATCAGGCGTCAGTGTTCAACCGCGCAACACAGGCGACGCGCCAACCGGGTTCCAGCTTTAAGCCATTTGTATATGCGGCGGCTTTGGATTCGGGCTTTAACCCCGCGACAATCGTTGTAGATGCCCCGATTGAGGTGGAAACGCCCCAAGGTCTTTGGACACCCAAAAACTCTAACGACAAGTTCTATGGTCCGACACCGATGCGTACCGGGATCGAGCAGTCGCGAAACCTGATGACCATCCGAATTGCCCAAGAGATCGGGATGGAAACCGTGGCCACCTATGCAGAACGGTTTGGGGTTTATGCCCCGATGAACCCGTTCTTGGCAAACTCGCTCGGTGCGCAAGAAACAACGTTGTACAAGATGGTCGCGGCCTATGCGATGTTTGCGAATGGCGGCGAGCGGGTCGAGCCCACCTTGGTGGACCGCGTTCAAGACCGTTTTGGCAAGACCATCTACCGACACGACCAACGCAAATGCGACGATTGCCAACTGGCAAGTCTTGACCCCGGTATGGGAGTGAACATCAGTTCCGACCGTGAGAGGGTGATGGATGCAATCACCGCCTATCAGCTTACCTCGATGATGGAAGGCGTGATCAAGCGCGGCTCCGGCACAGGGGTGAAACTGCCGGTGCCAGTTGCGGGCAAAACCGGTACAACCAATGACGCGAAAGACGTTTGGTTCGTTGGTTATACCTCTAATATCGTTGCAGGTTGCTACATGGGCTTTGATCAGCCCCGTTCCCTCGGGGAAAGGGCGTTTGGCGGTACTCTGTGCGTTCCGATCTTTCAAGAATTCATGAAGGAAGCGGTCAAACGCTTTGGTGGGACTGATTTCAAGGTTCCTCCAGGGGGCTACTTCCAAAACATTGACCGCTTTACCGGCGCACAACTGCCAGAGGGTGCATCGGGCGATAACGTGATTGCTGAATATTTCCGAGAAGGTGAAGAGGTTGTCTTTGGCCTTGGGGCGCTCGTGGATGGTGGCTTTGCGATGGGAGAAAATCTGCCCTTGTTTGTCGGAGGAGAGGGCGAAGGCGTCGATAGTCTGACCACCTCTGACGGCACCACAAAGGCGGTCCCCAAGAAGGCAGATTTTGGAACGCTGTCGTCGGGCGGGCTGTATTAGCGAAATTGTCCCAACAGCGAACTTGCCCTGACTTTATGCGCAGGCTATGACCTGCCACTGCAATACCAAGGACCTGGAACTATGCGCTCGGAAACTGTGAACCAAGTTGCCACCATTGAAAAATCGCTTGCCCTGTTGGGTCAGCGCTTGAATTGGGAAACGGCACCGCATCGGCTTGAAGAGTTTGAAGCGATGATCGAGGCGCCAGATTTGTGGAACGATCCGGCCAAAGCGCAAAAACTGATGCGTGAGCGGCAGCAATTGCTGGATGCCGTCTCGACCTATCGGTTGATCGAAAGCGGGCTCAAGGACAATGTTGAACTGATTGAACTGGGTGAACTTGAGGGCGATCAAGAGATTGTGGCCGACGCAGAGGCCAGCCTGAAGGCCTTGGTCGATCTGGCCGCGGGCAAAGAGCTAGAGGCACTGTTGGACGGTGAGGCGGACGGTAATGATACGTTCCTTGAGATCAACGCAGGGGCTGGCGGTACCGAAAGCTGCGACTGGGCCAGTATTCTCGCGCGGATGTATGTTCGCTGGGCAGAGAAGAAGGGCTACAAAGTAGAATTGCAGGCGGAAACCGCAGGGGAAGAAGCGGGTATCCGGTCTGTCTCTTACCGCATCAGCGGGCAAAACGCTTACGGTTGGTTAAAGTCGGAAAGCGGAGTGCACCGGCTTGTGCGCATCTCGCCGTTTGATTCGGCGGCGCGTCGGCACACGTCTTTTTCGTCTGTTTGGGTTTATCCGGTCGTAGACGACAACATTGAAATCGAAATTCCTGACCGTGATATTCGCATCGATACCTACCGGTCATCCGGCGCAGGCGGGCAGCACGTGAACACCACCGATTCGGCGGTGAGGATCACCCACTTGCCCACAAACATTGTGGTGACATCGTCGATGAAATCGCAGCACCAGAACCGTGACGCATGTATGGCCGCGTTGCGCGCGCGTCTGTATCAGGTTGAACTTGACCGTCGCAACGCGGCTGTCAACGCACAGCACGATGCCAAGGGCGATGCAGGTTGGGGCAACCAGATAAGATCCTATGTTCTGCAGCCCTATCAAATGGTCAAAGATCTGCGCACAGGGGTGGAAACATCCGACACCAGCGGCACGCTGGATGGTGATCTGGACAAGTTCATGGCAGCGACCCTTGCGTTGGGCGTGTCGGGCAAGGGTCGTGCCTCTGCGAGCAATGACGATTGATCAACGGTCTGGCCACTGCGTAGGCATAAAAAAGGGCGCCCGGCTAGGGCGCCCTTTATCAATTCAGCGTCGCGCTGATTAGATATCTTCAGCCGCAGATTGGCCAGGCGTACGTGCCGCAGACGATGGTACCGGGCTACGGCCAGTTGCCAGTGGGTCGTCCTGACGCTGAACCGACCCTTCAAAATGCGCACCGGATTCGATTGCAATCGTCTTGTGAATGATGTCGCCTTCAACGCGTGCCGTTGATGTCAGACGAACCTTAAGACCACGCACGCGGCCAATCACGCGGCCATTGACCACGATGTCATCAGCAACGATTTCACCGCGAATCGTGGCGCTTTCGCCCACGGTCAGCAGATGCGCGCGGATATCGCCTTCAACGGTGCCTTCAACCTGAATGTCACCTGTGGTGCGCAAATTGCCAACCACGGTCAGATCAGCGGACAGTATAGATACGGCGGCTTTGCCTTTGGACGCCGAGGGCGTGAAATCCATCTGTGGCTTCATGGCTGATGCCTCAGGGGACTTTGGCTTTTCGGGTTCAATTGCTTTGGCTCCGGGTTCGTTGATACGGCTTTTAGAAAACATTTGTCGCTGCCTTTATGAAGGTCATCGGGTTTGTTGCAGTTCCGCCTAAACGGATTTCGTAGTGAAGATGCGTGCCTGTGGAACGGCCTGAATTTCCCATATCACCGATACGGTCGCCGCGCGATACTTTTTGTCCGACCTCTACCCTGATTTGTGACAAGTGTCCAAACCGGGTTTCCACACCAAAATCATGGCGGATCTTGATCAAGCGGCCATAGCCATTGTCCCAACTTGCATAGGTGACAACGCCGTCCGCGGTTGCATAAATCGGCGTGCCGTAGGCCCCGGCCAGATCTGTTCCTTCGTGCATGCGCTTGCCTGCGCCTTTGGGGTCATTGCGCACCCCAAAGCCAGACGTCCAACGAAAGCTGTCATGAACAGGCATCGCCAAGGGCAGGCGGAACGCGGCAAGCCGGTACAGGTTCATCCGGTCAAGTTCAGATAAGATCGCATTGGCGCGCAGCTCTTCTGACGACGGTGCCTGGCCTTTGGTTGAAAGTGAGATGGGCAAGAGAGGACCGCCTTGGCCATCATAGCCCTTGCGAACGGATTCGATCAGATCCTCCGGCGACATCCCGACATCACGGAACATCTTTTCCAGCGGCTCAACCGACACGGTCAGCGCCTCTTCCAGTTGACTGAAAATCTGGTCATTACGGAATTCGAGGTCGCGCTTGGCCTGCATCACTTGTTCGGTCTGCTCAGCTGCTTTGTTGGCCAACAGTTGCATTTTGTCACGCTCGGCAGACGTGACGTCCAAAGAGCTGGACAGAATTTCCAGTGTTTCAAGGGAATCGCGTGCCCGACCCGCTGTTGTGATGGCCCCATCTTGCTCGTTCAGCGCAAGTTTTGCGACATTGGCGCTGGCACGCGCCGCGTCGCGCTCTTTGATTGTGGACCGCAAGGTGTTTTGAATAACGTCAATC
>JAAFIJ010000052.1 GCA_013298675.1 Rhodobacterales bacterium
ATTGTGACCTCGGGTGAGGCGGCGCAGTTTGCAATGTATGCGGGTGCGGTGGGTCGGCGCGTCTATCATGTTGGCGCGCCCAAGGACGAGTCGTTCTTTACCGATTTGTCCGTGGACCTTCGTGCCTTTGCCGCGACCCAAGAGCCTGTGACCCGTGTGCCCTTGGTCGAGGCTGAAGGCATCGTCTGCACTGGTCTGGCAGATGATTTGACCGAAACACCCGACGATTACCGCGCGGTGCTGTTGATGGGCAAAACCAAGGGGCTGCCCATGCTGTGCGCCAATCCTGATATCATCGTCGATATGGGGGATAAGCGGCTGTATTGTGCAGGTGCCCTTGCGGCGGAATATGAAAAGATGGGCGCGCAGGCATTGTATTTCGGCAAGCCGCATCCGCCGATCTATGATCTGGCGCGCCGCAAACTTGCGGTGATGGGCATCACCGATGATGGGCGCCTTCTGGCGATTGGCGACGGGGTGAACACCGATGTTCAGGGCGGCATGGCAGAAGGCATCGACACTTTGTTCGTGACGGGCGGAATCGCGGCCGCATCTTTTGGTTCTGATATCGAAAACCCGGATCAGGCGCTGTTAGAGGCGTTTTTAGAAAAGAACATGCTGTCCGCCAGCTATGCGATTGGCCATCTGCGCTAAGCGCGAGCGCAATTAAGTTATCAAGATGGCAGATATTTTAAAGTAATATTGCGTGAACTTGTTGCGCTGCGCTGCGGCAAAGGATATGGTTCGCAAGTATTCTGGGAATCGACGCCATGCTCGACAATCACGCTCGCGGCACAATTTGTATCGAAGACATCGAAATCGGGATGACACGACATCTGCAAAAACAGGTGACCGACCGCGATATCGAATTGTTTGCCGAGGTGTCGACAGACAAAAATCCAGTTCATCTGGACGAGGCCTATGCGCAAGAAACCTTTTTCCAAGGCCGGATTGCGCACGGAATGCTGACGGCCAGTCTGATTTCTGCGGTGATCGGAGAGCAGCTTCCCGGTCACGGAACAGTGTATCTTGGCCAATCGCTAAAGTTTATGGCCCCCGTCAGGCCCGGCGATCTTGTGCGCGCCGAAGTGACAGTCACCGCAATTGATCACGCAAGGCGGCGGGTGACCCTTGAAACCCACTGCGCAGTGGGCAATACCGTTGTTCTCAAGGGCGAGGCGCTGGTTTTGGCGCCAAGCCGCAAGTTCGACTGAGCGCAGTGTCGTCAACGGGGTAAGATGCGGATTCATCAGCATTGGCTAGGGCTTGATCCCGCAACACGCGGGGCCTCTGTCGCGATGGGCAATTTTGACGGTGTCCATAAGGGGCATGTCGCCGTCATCAAGCTGGCGCAAGGGCAGGGTCCTTTGGGCGTGATCACCTTTGAACCCCATCCCCGACAGTTTTTTGCGCCAAACGCTCCCAGTTTTCGGTTGATGAATGCCGAGGCGCGGGCGAACCGTTTGGCCAAGATCGGGGTTGAACAACTGTTTGAGCTGCCGTTTGATGCCAGCCTTGCGGGCCTGTCGCCCGAGGCTTTTGCGCGTGAAGTTCTCGCTGATGGTCTTGGTATTTCGCACCTCGTTGTGGGTGCCGATTTCTGCTTTGGTAAAGGCAGGTCCGGAAATGCGCATGATTTGCAAGTGCTTGGCGAGCGGTTCGGTTTTCGTGTGACGATCGCCGATCTGGTCGAACATCAAGGCCGAGAGATTTCTTCGACCGCGATCCGTCAGGCGCTAAGTGACGGCCGTCCGCGTGACGCTGCATCAATGCTGGGCCATTGGCACCGTATTGAAGGAGAGGTTATTCACGGTGAAAAGCGTGGCCGCGATTTGGGATACCCGACAGCAAACATGTCGATTGATGGGCTGCATCTGCCGAAATTCGGGGTTTATGCGGTCAAGGCCGATGTGTTGACCGGGCCGCAGACGGGCAGCTACATCGGGGCTGCAAGCCTTGGCGTGCGTCCGATGTTTGGCGAAAACGTGCCAAATCTAGAAACGTTTCTGTTTGATTTCACTGGCGATCTTTATGGTCAGCATCTGTCGATTGCGATGGTCGACTATTTGCGCCCTGAGATGAAGTTTGACGGGTTGCCGGGACTGATGGACCAAATGGCCGCCGATTGCGAACAGGCCCGCGCGATTTTGCAGACCTTATAGCGCCGCCATCAGCACGGGTCACGGTGCAGCAATGCTAAGCCTTTCAAGCGCATAGCCTTGCGCCGCAAGCAAGGCGAGAACGCCCTCCTTGCCAGAAAGATGCAACGCGCCGAACCCCACAAATGTAGGCCCTCTTGTTGCCGCGGCTTCGATCACAGGTATCCATGCGCGGTTGCGCCGTGACATCAGATTTTCCTCAATCAAGGCAAATTCCTGCGTGACGCGTTCGGCGGTATAGCCGGGCAACGCCAGCGACCTTTGTTTGCTGTATTCCCAGATCAACCGGCTTTCTTGATCAAAATACGTATCGGCAAGGGTGATGGCCATATCCTGCGATTGTTCCTCCATCGCCAAAGTTGTGGTGATCATGCCGAGTTGCTCATCATAGGGCAGGTTGCCAAAGATTTGGAAAACGGTGTCAAACGGTTCCAACCCCAGCACAGGAATGCCCATTTCCGCCGCGCGGTCCATCAGGGCGCCATCCAGCCCGCGGGCCGTAGCGGCCAAACTGGCCTGACAGGGCGGGACAGACAACAGGATGCTGACATACCAAGGGCGAAACTTTGACAGCATGAACGGGGGCACGCCGCGCGCCTCCGCCGCCTTGCTAAGCGTTTGCCAAACATCCACTGGCAACGCCTCTCGCATGGTTGGCCCATCGTTCTCGATCAAAAGTGTGGGGTCGGTTGCGAGCTTGGCCTTTAGGGCCGCTTGCTCGGTCGGACCCGCCTCTACCAAAAGCTGGGTGGCTGGGTCTAGCAAAGGCGTGACGGTTGCCAAGGTTGCGGCATGGCGGGGATCATCAAAGTGATATGTGCCGACCAAGGTGATCACTTGATTGCCCTTGGTTGCGCGCCACAGATTGCCCGAAGCAAAGGGCACTTTGGCCACTTGGGTGTGCAATTCTGCCGCCTCAACTGCCGGCAGCGCGTTGATAAGGTTTTGGCCAACACATTGGGCCTTGGCCGTAGTGGTAAAGGCCAGAGAAACCAACAGAGCCAGTCGAAAAATGACCATAAAGCTTAAAACCTCGCCTTGTTGTCTTTGCCTGATCGCAGGCTCCTCTAGAACTGAAGAGAGAGCAAGCGAGACGGCGTCACTTGCGCTGAATTTGGCGAAAATCCTTACGGCGAGATGGTTGACTCTTGGCCTTGCAGACCCTAGATGACTGCATGTTAGCACTCGCCACTGCTGAGTGCTAATTCAATTCAAACCTGGAAACTCAAGGGAGTGTAACCAGATGGCATTCACACCGCTGCATGACCGCGTATTGGTCCGCCGCATCGAAGGCGAAGACAAAACCAAGGGCGGCCTGATAATTCCAGACAGCGCCAAGGAAAAGCCAGCAGAGGGCGAAATCGTCTCGGCAGGCCCTGGCGCGCGTAAGGACTCGGGCGAGTTGATCGCACCGTCGGTCAAGGCTGGCGACAAGATCCTGTTTGGCAAATGGTCGGGTACCGAAGTCAAACTGGACGGCGAAGATCTGCTGATCATGAAAGAAAGCGATATCCTCGGGATCATTTCCTAAGGCTTGTTTGGGCGCGCAAATTGCCGCCCTCCGCTTTTCTTTTCAACATCTTAGACAGGAGTTTCCCCGATGGGAGCGAAAGACGTACGTTTTGAATCTGATGCCCGCGACCGCATGCTGCGCGGCGTGAACATCCTTGCAGACGCTGTCAAAGTCACGTTGGGCCCAAAAGGCCGTAACGTGGTTATCGACAAATCCTTTGGCGCACCACGCATCACCAAAGACGGTGTGACGGTTGCCAAAGAAATCGAACTTGCAGACAAGTTCGAAAACATGGGCGCGCAAATGGTAAAGGAAGTTGCTTCCCGTACCAATGACGAAGCTGGCGACGGTACCACCACCGCGACCGTGCTTGCGCAAGCGATCATCAAAGAGGGCATGAAGGCCGTTGCTGCCGGCATGAACCCAATGGATCTGAAGCGCGGTATTGACATGGCGACCACCAAGGTTGTTGCCGCGATCAAAGCAGCGTCGCGTCCAGTCAAGGACACCGCTGAAGTTGCACAAGTCGGCACCATCTCTGCCAACGGCGAAGCTGAAATCGGTCGTCAGATCGCTGAAGCGATGCAAAAAGTCGGCAACGAGGGTGTCATCACCGTCGAAGAGAACAAAGGTCTTGAGACGGAAACCACCGTCGTTGAAGGCATGCAGTTCGACCGCGGCTACCTGTCGCCTTACTTTGTGACCAATGCCGACAAGATGATTGTCGACATGGAAGACTGCCTGATCCTGTTGCACGAAAAGAAACTTTCGTCGCTGCAGCCAATGGTTCCTTTGTTGGAAGCCGTGATTCAGTCGCAGCGCCCACTTCTGATCATTTCGGAAGATGTTGAAGGCGAAGCTTTGGCCACTTTGGTCGTGAACAAGCTGCGCGGCGGTCTGAAAATCGCTGCTGTCAAAGCCCCCGGCTTTGGCGATCGTCGCAAGGCGATGCTGCAGGACATCGCTGTTCTGACCGGTGGTCAGGTGATTTCCGACGATTTGGGCATGAAGCTGGAATCGGTCACGATCGAGATGCTTGGCAAAGCCAAGAAAGTGTCGATCACCAAAGACAACACCACCATCATTGATGGCGCTGGCGTCAAGGCAGAGATCGAAGCGCGCGTATCCCAGATCCGCACCCAGATCGAAGAAACCACGTCCGATTACGACCGTGAAAAACTGCAAGAGCGCGTGGCCAAATTGGCTGGCGGTGTTGCTGTGATCAAGGTTGGCGGCATGACCGAAATAGAAGTGAAAGAGCGTAAAGACCGCGTTGATGACGCGCTGAACGCAACCCGCGCTGCCGTACAAGAAGGCATCGTGGTTGGCGGCGGCGTAGCGCTGATGCAAGCGGCCTCGTCGCTTGACGGCGTGAGCGGTGCAAACTCTGACCAGAACGCTGGCATCGCCATCGTTCGCAAGGCTTTGGAAGCACCGCTGCGTCAAATCGCGCAGAACGCTGGTGTTGACGGCGCTGTGGTTGCGGGCAAAATCCGCGAAAGCAAAGACAAGACCTTTGGCTTTAACGCACAAACCGAAGAATATGGCGACATGTTCAAGTTTGGCGTGATCGACCCGGCGAAAGTCGTGCGGATCGCTTTGGAAGATGCAGCGTCTGTTGCGTCACTTTTGATCACCACCGAAGCTATGATCGCTGATCGTCCTGCCGACAAGGCAGCTGGCGGCGGCGGTGGCGGCATGGGCGGAATGGGCGGCATGGACGGAATGATGTAATCATTCTTGCCATGCGGCAAAGGAAAGGGGCGTCCGCAAGGGCGCCCCTTTTCGTTTGCTCAAGAACAAAGAAGAAAGCTTTCCCGAGATCAAATTGAAAGGTGCTGCGGGCGGCCCAGTAGGGCGACATATCTGTGTTGCAAACGGTTTTCACTTGGTCAAATACCCTGCCGCCGGGCGGGACCGTTTGCAAACGTGATCCAATAGCGCGGCTGCGCCGCATTGCCCTTGAGCGCTGACGCGCGGTGGGCGCTTTGCAGGGGCGTGGTGTCAGGTGGGCAAAGGTTTCATGAGGCGGTGAAGGATGTGACCGGTGGTATCGTCAGTGCTTGATCGGCCCGTGGCCGTAAACCCCATCCGTTCCCAAAAAGCGCGACCGCGTGGGTTTGCTTGCAGCACGGCGAGAAACAAGGCTGGGGCATGCGCCTCGCGTGCAAGGGTTTCGACATGCGCGAGCAGGTGTGGGCCGAGCCCCTTGCCGCGCATGGCCGGGTCAAGCAGCATCAATCCAAGATAGGCGTCTTGGGGTTCGGGAAAGCCAAAGGCCAGTTCGGCCATCCCCACCAGAGTGTTGCCTGAAAACTGGCCAAGATGACGGGACGTCGCCGGGTCGCCTCCGGGGGGGGCTTCGGTAAAAAACTCTGTCGCTTTGAGCGATGGGTCGATCAAAGGTTTGGCTGCCGCAGGGTCGATGGGGCCATCGGCCAAGACCCAATAGTCTTGCGCGCGTGCGTGCAGGTCTGTCACAGCGTCAAAATCTGCGATGGGATCAAGCGTGCGTATCAGCATAACTTATCTTTCGGATTTCCAATGTTGATGTGCCTGAAGGTTTGCGCCATGTCACCTCATCGCCGACCTGAGCCCCCATCAGTGCGCGGGCCAAAGGGGAATGGGGCGCGATACGGCCGTTTGGCGCGTCGGCTTCGTCCTCACCCGTGATTTCAAAAATGCTTTGAGTACCCCGGTCGTCTATCACGGTGACACATAGGCCGAAGGCCACTTCGGTCAACGGCAGTGACGCGGGATCGTGCAGGATTGCGGTGCGCAGGCGGGCCTCAAGATAGCGGATGTCACGCTCTGCTGCGGCTTCGGGCAGTTTGTCCATGCGTTCAATGCGCGCGCGCAAAGTGGCAAGGTCGGATTGCTTGTGTTGCAGGCGCAGTTTCAGGGCGGCCAACCCGCGCGGGGTGACGAAGTTCGGATGCGGCGAAAGCGGCAGATCTGGCAGAGGCTCCAGTGCATTGTCGCCCTCTTTGACGAAGGCGCGGCTCATCTGATGATCACTTCCAGCGGATCGTAGGTTGCTGCTCCGGTGCCCCATGCGACATCTGCGAGACTATCTGGTTTGAACCTGATTTGTCCCTGATCCATTTCTGACCGTGTCACAAGCCGCCGACGCGTGACGATACGCTCCGGGTCGCACCATGCCGGATCAATCTGGCCGGCAACGATCTGACAGCGAAAGAAAACCTCAACTTGGTGAAAGCCCGATCTTGGGTCATGAAATTCGTTGATCAACGCGGGCGTGCCCACAGAAATTGTCAGGCCGGTTTCCTCCATGACCTCACGTTGCAGATTTTCGATCAGAGAGGCGCCGTTGTCTACCCCGCCACCGGGCGCGCACCACAGATCTGACATGGCACCCGGATAAGCATTGACCAGCAAAAGCTGGCCTTCAAGCATGATCAGAGCGCGTACTGCAAGGCGGATGGGACGTTTTGACATAGGGGCAGGCTGGTGCGCCCGCCCCTGAAGGTCAAGGGATTATGTCAGCGCCGGAGCGGATTGATTTTGCAAGCTAGACCATAACAGATAGACAGAGCCTGTAAGGATCATCACCACGCCTCCCCAAATGTTGCCTTCAGGCCAGTAGCCAAAGGCAATGCCATAGATCAGAATGTTACTGATCAGCTTTAGATCATCAAAGGGTTGAACAAACGCGGCATCGGCAGTCGCATAGGACCAAGTCAGCAGGTATTGCGCTGCCATCACAATAACGCCCGCCAACAAAAGCCAGCCAAAAATCTGCATGGTGGGTATCTCAAATCCGGCATTTAGCGACAAGCCCGCGTTGATCGGTGTCAGCAGGACTAGCAACCAAAGCGTCACAGTGGGGGCGGCTTCGGTCCGCGTCAGGACTTTGGTCAGTAGCGAGGAGGCGGCCCACAGAACTGCGGCGGCAACGGGGTAGAGCATCGCGGCGTTCAGACCGGTGTTCCATATGCCCGAGACCACTGTGGCACCAGCAAGCCCGATCGCAGCCGCGATCCAACGCGGCGGCGTGACGGTTTCACCCAAAAACAGGGCCGCGCCGAGCAGCACAAAAATCGGGGAAGTCATCACCAAGGCGATAACCTGCCAGATAGGCGTGCCAGAGGCGATGCTCATCACAAACGCCTGAACGCCGAGCGCCGAAAAGATGACGCGGATGAAGTGCAAGACGGGGCGTTTGGTTTTCAGCCCCGAGATCCCGTGTCGCAGCACAAAGGGCAGCGAGAGGACGAGCGCGATAGCGTATTGCCAGAACGTGTCGGATTGCGGCTTAAACCCAAGACCGCCATACTCGGCGCTCGAAGTGATCACGAAGGTAATGGCGTTGGCCGCGGCAAAACAGATGCCTGCCAAGATCATATACGCGGCGCCCTTTAGGAAGTTGGACTGATTCATGTGTTATCCTTTCAAGGTCACATAAATCAGGGGGATATGCCCAGCGGCCCGCCCCAAGGGGCAGGTTACCTGCATTCTCTTTCATCCGGACTATACCGTCGGCCCCGGAGTTACACCGGATCTGCTGACCCTTGGCCCAAAGATGGTCCAAGGCGCTCGCGGGCTATACCGCCGGTGGGGAATTGCACCCCGCCCTGAGAATGCCGGACGGAATTGCCCGGCGCAAATGACCTAGCACAGCAGCATGGTTTGACAAGGAATAAGTCTGTACTTGTGATGCACACACGATGCGCTTTAATGCGCAGCTTGATCGTGGCACGACAGGAGCGTCAGAATGGCAAATCAGAGCTATAGCGGCATGGCCAAGGCGGTCAGTCGGGTGTGTGGGCGGCCAAGCACATTTCTGCTCGCAATATTGGTTATTGTGACGTGGATCCTGTCTGGCCCGATTTTCGGGTTTTCCGACACTTGGCAATTGGTGATCAACACCGGTACCACAATCATCACCTTCTTGATGGTTTTCCTTATTCAGAACACGCAAAACCGCGATACCCAGGCGATCCAACTAAAGTTGGATGAGTTGATCCGCGCAACAGTTGGGGCGCATAACGCGTTGCTTGATCTGGAAGAGTTGGACGAAAAGGCGCTAGAACAATTCCGTCTGCGCTATGAAGCGCTTGCCAAAATGGCGCGGGAACGGTTGGAACAAGGACAGCTTGATACAGATACACCAGATACGTAGATGCGGCCACATGCGCGTGCATAGGTGACCTGCAGGGCAAGCTGCAGATGCGTCGAAGGGAAACCCAGATATGGACCCGGGCGATCCTAACCGCGTCTAAACGCGAGGTACAATGCGGTTGACATGGCCCATTTTGCGGCCCGGGCGCGCGTCATTTTTTCCGTACATATGCAGTGCAGTATTTCGCTCTTTCATGAGGGATGGAAGCTGGGCAATATCATCGCCGATCAGGTTTTCCATCACAACGTCGCTGTGACGCCCCCCGTCACCCAAAGCAAGTCCCGCAACAGCACGGATGTGTTGCTCGAACTGATCCACAGCACAGCCGTTTTGGGTCCAGTGACCAGAGTTATGCACACGGGGTGCAATTTCGTTCACGATCAAACCCGAGGCTGTGACAAACAGTTCAACCCCCATCACGCCAACATAATCCAACGCATTCAATATCTTGGCTGCCAGCAAAATCGCATCGGTGCGTTGGTTCGGGGTCAACCGGGCAGGAATGGTGGTGGTATGCAAAATGCCATCACGATGCACGTTTTCACCCGGATCATAGCAGGCAATAGAGCCGTCGATGCCGCGTGCAGCGATCACCGAGACCTCATGTGTAAAGGCGACAAAGCCCTCCAGCACCGAAGCGGCGCTCTTCTGACCGGCCCATGCCGCAGCGGCATCTGCGGCGCTGTTCAACCGGACTTGACCCTTGCCATCGTACCCCAAACGCGTGGTTTTCAGGATCGACGGGGTGCCAATGCTGGCAACCACCGCTTCCATCTCTTGGGCCGAATTCACCGCGGCATAGGGCGCGCAGGTCAGGCCAAGCGAGGTTAGAAAGCCTTTTTCCAGCAGTCGGTCTTGCGAGATTGCAAGCGCTTGACGATTGGGACGAATGGGCCGGAGAGATTCTAACAGGTCAAGCGCGGCCGTCGGCACGTTTTCAAATTCATAAGTGATGACGCTGACACTGTTTGCAAAGGCGATCAGTGCCTGAGCATCGTCATAAGACGCGTTTGTCACGCGAAACGCCACATCTGCGGCGGGTGGATTTGCAGCAGGCTCAAAAATATGAGTTTTGTAACCCAACCTGGCGGCCGCGACCGACAGCATCCGCCCCAGTTGTCCGCCCCCAAGAATGCCAATGGTCGCGCCCGGCGCCAGTGCTGTCGCCAGTTCATTCATCTTTTGGCTCCTCGGGGATCGATGCAGAAAGCGCATCGCGCCATGCGTCCAGTCGTTCAGCCAACACATCGTCCAACAACGCCAAAATACCTGCCGCCATCAGACCCGCATTTGCGGCTCCAGCCGACCCGATCGCCATTGTGGCCACGGGATAGCCCTTTGGCATCTGCAAGATCGAATATAGACTGTCAACGCCCGACAAAGCCTTGGTTTGCACCGGAACGCCAATCACCGGAACGCGGGTTTTTGATGCCATCATGCCGGGCAAATGTGCGGCCCCGCCAGCGCCGGCAATGATCACCTTTAGCCCGCGATCCACAGCCGTTTTGCCATAGGCCCACAAACGGTCTGGTGTGCGGTGCGCCGAGACGATCTTGGTCTCATATGAAATGCCGAGTTGATCCAAGATCACAGCGGCCTCTTTCATCGTCGGCCAGTCTGATTGGCTTCCCATGATGATCCCAACGTCGACAGTCATCCGCGCCTCCTTGGTCGTTGGCCGCTTCATAGCAATGCTGGCGCAGAGGGCAAGGATTTAGCAGCCTGCAAGCACTGGTGACGGTGATTCACCTCAGATTTGTGCCTCTTGAGACGATCAGGCGATGATATTGGGGATCAACTGATCTTCAATCTTCACGATTTGATCTTTCAGGAACAATTTCTGCTTCTTCAGGCGTCGTAGCACCAAGGGATCGGGCCTGCCTGTGACAGCCAAGGCATGGACCGCCTCGTCCAAATCACGGTGCTCGCGAAGCAAAACCTCAAGTTTCACACGCAACATTTCGTCAAAGCTCATTTCGGGTGAGGCATTCATGGCAGGATCGCGTCCAGTCTTTTTTACTTCGCTTTATGGTACAGCGATTCGTCGTAGAAGTGGGCAAAAATCTTTGCCAGAGGTTGGGAACAAAATGTGACTGGTCCCGTGAGATCGGCCGGTTGGGGGGTGTATTGGTTCCGTTTTATGTGAAATCAAGACTCTTCTGGCTCTTTGGACACTTTTCAGCCGTAATGTGCGGCGATATTGACGCTTGAACGCGAAGGCTTGGCGCGTACTTTTGAAACAGGGTTTGTGGTCACGGATATGCCCTCGGACATGACGACAATTTGCGGATTTGCAAAAGCGCGATGGGAACGCGCTGTTTTTGACATGGCACGGGTCGATGTATGGCCCTTGCGCACCGTGTATTCTGATCCCATATTTGTCGGTGAGGGTCGCCGCTTGGGGCCCAAAATGTCGCTTTTTGAAAGGGCATTCGGATGACGAAACTGACTTTCACGGCCCATCCGTTTCTGCTTGGGTTTGAGCAGCTTGAACGTTTGGTCGAACGGACCGCCAAAACCGGTGCGGAAGGGTATCCACCCTACAACATCGAAGCGGCGAGCGAAAACGCCTATCGCATCACCCTAGCGGTTGCGGGATTTCGCGACGATGATCTTGCGATTACGGTTGAGGACCGCCAACTGGTGATCCGTGGTCGCCAAGCCGAAACCCCAGAAGACCGCGTTTTCTTGCACCGTGGCATCGCCGCCCGCGCTTTTCAACGCAGTTTTGTTCTGGCAGACGGCGTCGAAGTTTCGGGGGCAAATCTGGAGCATGGGCTTTTGAATATTGATCTGCGTCGGACAGTTCCGGACGCGGTTGTGCAGACCATTCGCATTGGTAAAAGGTAGGAGAGCAGCATGGAAGTTATCGCAAAAATCGCAGATTTCGGTGACAAGTCATTGGTCTATGTGCGCAAAATCGCAACCGTTGGCCTGTCAGAAGAACTGCAAGAAGAGATTGGTCCGCTGGACGCAGTGTATTCCGTACATCGTCCAGACGGAGAGCAGATCGCGCTGGTCGCCGATCGCAAAATGGCCTTCGCGCTGGCGTTGCAGCATGATTTTGCGCCCGTGAGCGTGCACTAAAGCGTTAAATGATCCAATCATGACCCGTGCAGCGTTCTGCACGGGTGCCGCAAATTGGGCGCGTCACTGGCCCGCCAAAAACCGCTCTGCATCCAAAGCTGCCATACAGCCCATTCCAGCCGACGTCACTGCTTGG
>JAAFIJ010000053.1 GCA_013298675.1 Rhodobacterales bacterium
TTAAATATGGAGACCCGCGTGGATAGCCAAACGATAAAGATAGAGGCCCGCAAAGTTCAGGTCTATTACGGCACAAATCACGCCATCAAAGACGTGGATGTCGATATTCTGGATAAGACGGTAACAGCCTTTATCGGCCCGTCGGGATGCGGAAAGTCGACATTTCTGCGCTGTCTGAACCGGATGAATGATACCATTCCGTCGTGCCGGGTCGAAGGATCGATCACCCTTGAAGGTGAAAACATCAACGATGCCCGTGTGGACCCGGTGCAACTGCGTGCCCGTATCGGTATGGTTTTTCAAAAGCCAAACCCGTTTCCAAAGTCGATCTATGACAATGTGGCCTACGGTCCGAAAATCCACGGTCTGACCCGCAACAAGGCAGAGCTGGACGAAGTTGTCGAAAAATGCCTGCGCAAAGCCGCCCTTTGGGGTGAAGTAAAGGATCGTCTGACTGCACCCGGAACCAGTCTTTCTGGTGGCCAGCAGCAACGTCTTTGCATCGCGCGCGCTATTGCGACCTCTCCCGAGGTGTTGCTGATGGACGAACCTTGTTCGGCGCTTGATCCGATTGCCACAGCGCAGGTCGAAGAGTTGATCGATGAATTGCGCAGCCAGTTCTCTGTCGTCATCGTCACCCATTCGATGCAACAAGCCGCCCGCGTCAGCCAACGCACAGCGTTTTTCCATCTGGGCAATGTTGTCGAATATGGCTCGACAGCGCAAATTTTCACAAATCCAACCGACCCGCGCACCGAAGCATATATCACTGGCCGGATCGGCTAAGGAGACGAAGATGATCAACGACCAACATATCTTGCGGGCCTTTGACCGGGATCTGGATTCGGTTCAGGCCATGATCATGCGGATGGGCGGCCTGGTTGAGGCAGCCCTCTCTGACGCTGCTTTGGCGCTTGAAACCAAGGATCTGGAGCTTGCAGCGCAGGTGCGTGCGGGCGACAAAGCGATTGACGAACTGGAAGAGACGGTGAACGCCGAATGTGCTCGCCTGATCGCACTGCGTGCGCCGATTGCTGGGGATTTGCGCACGGTTTTGACGGTGATGAAAATCGCCTCGAGTCTGGAACGCTGCGGCGATTATGCCAAGAACCTTGCCAAGCGTGCCGCGGTTTTGGACACCATGCCAAATGTGCCCGGCGCATCCGGGGCAATCCGGCGCATGGCACGTGAAGTTGGGCGTTTGCTGAAAGACTCGCTCGACGCCTTTATCGCGCGTGATGCTGGTTTGGCCGCCGAGGTACGCTTGCGTGATCTTGATATCGACCAGATGTACAATGCCCTTTTCCGCGAATTCCTGACCCATATGATGGAAGACAGCCGCAATATCTCGCCTTGTATGCATCTGCATTTTATCGCGAAGAATATTGAACGGGTCGGCGATCACGCCACAACCATTGCTGAACAAGTGATCTATCTTGCGACAGGCTCTCTGCCGGATGAGGACCGTCCAAAGGGCGAAGCGGTTCAAGGTGGGGCGGCCTGAGATGTCGGTGAACCGCCCCCTGATCTTATTGGTAGAGGACGAGCCTGCACAGCGTGAGATTTTGGCCTATAATCTTGAAGCCGAAGGATATGATGTGGTGGTGGCGTGCGACGGCGAAGAAGCGCTGGAGCGTGTGGCAGAGCAGGCCCCGGACTTGATCCTGCTTGATTGGATGATGCCCAATGTATCTGGGATTGAAACCTGCAGACGGTTAAAGCAGCGCATGGCGACGCGGGCCATTCCCATTTTGATGCTGTCGGCAAGGTCGGACGAAACGGATAAGATACGCGGGCTGGAAACGGGCGCTGACGATTACATCGTCAAACCCTATTCCTTGGCTGAACTGATGGCGCGTCTGCGCTCTCATCTGCGACGCGTAAGGCCGGCAGGTCTTGGGGTGGTTCTGGAATGGGGTGATATCCGCCTAGACCCCGAAACCCACCGGGTGTCACGCAACGAAATGCCGATAAAGCTGGGTCCGACCGAATACAGATTGCTCGTTACCTTTTTGGAAAAACCCGGGCGCGTATTTTCGCGCGAACAATTGCTTGACCGGGTTTGGGGGCGCGACATTTACGTCGACACCAGAACCGTCGATGTTCATATCGGCCGTTTGCGCAAAGCCCTGATGAACAGCGGCGAACCCGACCCTCTGCGCACTGTACGCGGTGCAGGCTATGCATTGGGCTAACGACTGAAAGAGCGATAAAAGCAAGGCCCGCCACATAGTGACGGGCCTTTTTGCTTTTCGCAATTTTTGCGGTAGTTGGCTGGGGCGCCAGGATTCGAACCTGGGTATGTCGGTACCAAAAACCGATGCCTTACCGCTTGGCGACGCCCCAACTGCGGCGGTGTTTAGCGAAGGCGGGGTGGCCCTGCAAGGGGGGAATTCAGAAATTTCTCATAAGCTTGCGCTTAACGGGTTTGCCGGGCTAGGGGTAGGCATGGAAAATGTAGATGTCATCGTTTTGGGTGCTGGTGCTGCAGGCATGATGGCCGCAGCAGAGGCGGGTCGTCGTGGTCGGCGGGTGGTTGTGATCGACCATGCCGCCAAAGCCGGTGAGAAAATTCGGATTTCGGGCGGGGGGCGGTGCAACTTTACCAATCTGAATATCAGCGCGGAAAAGTTCATTTCTAAAAACCCGCGATTCGCGCTGTCTGCGCTAAAGCGGTTCACCGAACGCGACTTTGTGGCGCGCATCGATGCCGCGGGGATCGCGTGGCACGAAAAAACCCTTGGTCAGTTATTCTGTGACGGGCAGGCGACGCAAGTGGTGGATCTGTTGCTGGGCGAAATGCGCCGGGCCGGGGTTCAGCTATGGCTGTCATGTCATGTCTCTGATGTGACCAAAAGTGCGGCGGGATATGTCGTGATGACAGAGCGCGGCCCTGTGACGGGCGCCGCTGTGATTGTGGCTACGGGGGGGAAATCTATTCCCAAGATGGGGGCCAGCGGCTTTGGTTACCGTCTGGCAGAGCAGTTTGGCATAGGCTTGGTTGAAACGCGGCCCGGTTTGGTACCCCTGACCTTTGCCGAACAGGAATTGGACTGGATGCGCCCTCTGGCAGGGGTGGCGGTCGATGGCCGAGTAAGCTGCGGTAAAGTTGGGTTTGACGAGGCGATTTTGTTCACGCATCGGGGTTTGTCGGGGCCATCTATCCTGCAGATATCCAGCTATTGGCGTGAAGGTCAAAGCCTGTCGATCAATCTGCGGCCAAGTCTGGATGCAAAAGCATGGCTGCGTGAGCAGAAAAAGAACCATGGCCGGCAAGCCCTGCGCACTGTGCTGACACATATCTTGCCTGAACGGTTGGCGCGCCAACTCGAGGTGCTAAGTGGCGTGACGGGCCCCCTTGCAGAGCAATCGGCGGCGACTCTCGATGCCGTGGCGGGGCTGATGGCGCAGTGGCCTCTGACGCCCGTAGGCTCAGAGGGATACCGCACGGCCGAGGTTACCTTGGGCGGCATTGACACAGACGCGCTTGATGCACGCACGATGCAGGCCAAGGCCGTGCCAGGGCTGTATTTCGTGGGTGAGGTGGTCGATGTGACTGGCTGGCTTGGCGGATACAACTTTCAATGGGCATGGTCATCGGGTTGGGCCGCAGGGCAGGTGGCTTAGACCCGAAGGGGGTCTTTCTTTGCCAACCTATCAAATGCCATTAATGAGTCTATCAATGCACCCATCTTGGCCAGATAGATCATGTTTGGCCCATCGGAAGGCGCCGTATCTGGTGCCTCATGGGTTTCGATAAAGACACCAGCGATCCCTAAAGACACCGCTGCGCGCGCCATGACGGGGGCAAATTCGCGCTGTCCGCCGGACGAGTCGCCTTGCCCGCCCGGTTGCTGCACCGAATGGGTGGCATCCATGATCACCGGATAACCGGTGCGCGCCATGATCGGCAGGCTGCGCATATCAGCCACAAGGGTGTTATAGCCAAAAGACGCCCCGCGTTCAGTCAACATGATATTGGTGTTGCCGGTTGAGGCCACCTTTTGCGCAACATTCGCCATGTCCCATGGTGCCAGAAATTGCCCCTTTTTGATGTTCACAATCGCCCCGGTTTCGCCCGCCGCAATCAGCATATCGGTTTGGCGGCACAAAAACGCGGGGATCTGGATGACGTCAACCACCGTTGCCGCTTCACGCGCTTGGGCGATGTCATGCACATCGGTCAACACTGGCAACCCTGAGGCGCGGATGGTTTCAAGCACCTTTAGCCCGGCGCCCAGCCCCAAGCCGCGCTTACCCTTTAGCGACGTGCGGTTGGCTTTATCATAGCTGGCCTTGAACACATATTGTGCCCCCGCCTTGGCGCAAATTTCAGCCATGGTTCCCGCAATCATCTGCGCGTGGTCCAGGCTTTCAAGCTGGCACGGCCCTGCGATCACCAACAGCGGATGATCGTTGCTGATGGTCAGGTTTCCGCATTTGATTATTTTCATATCTTCCTCAGGCGGTGACCTGCTCTCGCAGGATGGCGACTGTCATAGAGATCATCAGGTAGATCCCTGCAAAGATCAGCAAAACAATCAGTGTATTCTCAAAGGCGCGCGGATAGCTTGCTTCGTCGGCCGCAACGGGGCTGACAGAGACTGACAGATAGCGCGTCTGGCGGTTCGCCTCAAGCCGTGCCGATTCCATAGAGGTCAGCGACTGCGCCAACAACAATTGGCGCGTTTGCACGTCGGTCTGAGCGACCAGCAATTCGCTTTGGACATTGGCAATCGACGGTCCAGTGGCGCTGTCCTCGGTCAGTTTTGCGCGCAAGGCGGCAATCTGCCCCTCTAGCGTGGCGATTCGGCGTTTCAGCGGTTCCATACGTGCAAGGTTCGGGCTTGAGTTCGATTCCATTTGCGCCAAAGACAGGCTGTCTTGTGACAATTGGCTTTCCAGCGACCCAATTTGACCCGTAATCAAAGAGACTTCGATTTCAGAACTTAGGATTTTGAACTTTTCTTGCAGCAAGATAACCGTACGGTTTGCTTCGTTCAGCTTTGCCTCGGCATCAGCAAAACTTTCCTTTGCGCCCTTCATCTGGTCTTCGCGCACGCGTGTCGTCAATCCTTCGACCCGTTCTTCGGCATATTTGATAAGCGCGTTTGAGAACTCCACCGCCTTTTCGGGTGACGCTGCGACCACCTCAAGCTTGATGATCCCTTCTGTCGGGTCATAGGAAATCTTGACGTTGTTCTTGTACTTTTTGTAAACCGACCCTTCGGTCGCATCCGCCGTAAGCCGTTGGATCGGATCGATGGAAGGGTCCGCAAAGTGCGCGCGAAAGCCGTTATCGGCCTCTAGCCGGGCCATCGCCTGTTGGGATTGCAAATAGCCTTGTACGGCGATCGAATCAGTGGCGGTTGCAAAGGGGCTGTTGCGCATCAAGCTGGCCATGCCAGCAACAGCGGCGGGTTCTGCTTGCTGGATCAGAAATTCGGTGTGGGTTGAATACATCGGCGTCGCGATCGCATAATAATAGAACGCGGCAAGGATCGTCGGCAACCCGACAAACACAAACATCCGCGCAGCCAAGAGCATCGACTTGCGCCGCCTGCGCCGCATGATGTCTTGTTGAATCCGCGTAACCTCTGCCAAGTGAGAGCTTTCGGCACGTACTTCGGTTGAGGGGATTTGAATGGGCTTCATCGTTTGTGGTAGACGAATGCCGTCTCCACCTGGGGTCAGCGCCAAGGCCCGAGACCCGGGTGCTTGGCCCTCATTTGCACCGGCAGAGGTGACAAATTCGAGAATTGAGTTTGCCTGAAATGGATCGATTCCAGCCGCGCGCAGCAAGCGGATCGCATCGAAATCTGATGTCGCAGGCAGGCCATGCTTTTGCGCCAGCCGCCGCGCCATGCGCAATTGACGACCCGTCAGTCCCTCTTTGCGGATGCCATCGATGGTTTGGCCAACATCTTGACGCCCTGGATCAGCGGACCCAGCATCAGACGCAGCCATACGAGAAGGTGCCGCAGATGGAATGGCGGGCTGGGCTGTTGGCCGTGCTGTCGGAAAGGGTTCAGCGCCAAAGCCGTCATCACTGGACGATGGCATGAAGGCATCGTCACCAATCTGTTGTCCAGGGGCCACATTCGGACGCAGTTGCGACACGGGGCGCATCTGCGTTTCCGGCGACATTCTTGCAAAGGTGCCGGGCCCGTTTGATGCGACATTCTGCGCAGACGCATGAGTACCAGACGCCGATTTGGCAGATGACGCGGAAGCATGCGTGCGCGACCCTTGCGTCGACGGCTTGGCGATGCCTTCGGACAGGCGCGTGCGGAACCGTTTAACTGTGAACTTCATAGTCATACAGACGCCTTGCTTCTTGAAGAGTTTCAAACATGTAAAGTTGCCCGTTGCGCAGCACTGCTGCCGTCTGGCAGAATTTTTCAAGGGTTTGGGGCTGATGCGAGACGACGATAACCGTCCCGTTTGCCAACCGCTCGCGCAAAATTTGCCCTGCCTTTTTGTTGAACTCGACATCCGTTGACGCAGGCATGCCTTCGTCAATCAAGTAGATGTCAAATTCTAAGGCGAGCATCAGAGAAAAGGTAAAACGCGAACGCATGCCGCTGGAAAACGTCCCGACGGGCATGTCAAAGTATTCATCAATGCCCGACAGCCAGCGACAAAAGCTTTCGATATAGTCGGGATCGAGGCTGTACAGTCGGGCAATATAGCGGGCATTTTCCTTGGCAGTGTGTTTGCCAACGATGCCGCCCATGAACCCAAGGGGAAATGATATCCGCGAAGTCCGGGTGATCTTGCCTTCATCTGGTTTTTCAAGCCCAGCCATCATGTTGATGATCGTGGTCTTTCCCGAGCCATTGCGCGCAAGGATGCCAAGCGACTTGCCCAGCTCTACTTTAAAGCTGGCCTGATTAAGGATGACCTTTCTGCTTTCGCCGGTCCAAAAAGACTTGCTGACGCCTTCAAATGCAATCATCCGCGCCCGCTGGGCCAGCTCCTGTTTTGAAGTTTCAAAGTCATCGTGACACACTCTTTACGTCAAAATGGTTAACATGGTTTTCGTGGCCAAACTGTCAAGGCAACACATTACGTCAACAAACAAGTAAATAACCGATATTTGGGGCGCAATTATGTCGATATCGGACCTAATTTGTCTAGGCTTAGCGCATTGTTTCTCTGCGCAAACCGCGTTTCAGGCGAGATACGATCAGGACCAGCGGGCCCATCATAGCAGACGCAGCCAGCCCCAACCGGGCCGCTTCGGTTTCACTTCCGCCGGGGAGGGCCACGTCAAGACTGAGAACCGGCACCGTAAAGCTGATCCCAGTCAAGAATGCGATCAGTGTCATGTCGGTCAGGCTGATCCGTGTCGGCAGTTTGCCTTTGCTCAGGGCAAGAATTAGCGCGACACCCAGCATGAACCCCAATGGTTTGGCGATCCATGCGCAAATCAAGACCAGGTTTGTTGTGGGTCCATGTGCCTGCATATCGATACCGCCCATTGTAAGGCCAAACAGAAAAAGGATCACGATCAATGGTTTGACAAGGAAATGCGCGAACCGGTTCAAGGGGTCATGCAGCAGCCACTCTGCCTCGGCAAAGACGCCAAACGCCCTGTTTGCATGAGGGATCGCAGGAATAATCGGCAACAGCCCCAAAGAGGGGGGCAAGCCAGCCTTGCTGACCCCGACATAGGATATCAAGCATGCCAAAACATAGGGCCAAAGCGCCAGACCCCGCCGGCGGGTGCGTTCCTTTATGTCGCCATATGTATGGCTGCCAAAGAGCCGCCAAACGCCAAGGCAAGCCAAGGCGGGCAACCCAAGCCAACCAAGCAAAAGCAGGTCTTGGCTTGGATGCGAGATCCCTAAAATGATCAACCCCAGAAAATCAGAGCCAATGCAGATCAAAAGCAACAGATTGAGGGCAGGGTGCCCTTTGCCAAAAATCAAGAGCCCAAAGACATAGGCGATCACCACATCGCTGCCAATCGGTGTTGGCCAGCCGGTAGAGACGCTCATGCCTTCGGGTAAATCGCCTTGGCGGGCAAAATAGAACCAAACAGCTGCGCAAAGCACCGTCCCCCCGATCACTCCGGCGAGCGGAACGAAAGAGCGTTTGTCGCTTAGCCCGCCGCCCTCAATGATCAGCGCTTCCCACATTTCCTTGCCCATCAAAAACATGAACAAGGCCATCAGCCCTTGGGTGACGATCGATTGCGGGGTAAAGGTGCTTTCGGCCGGGAGCAGCCAGAGCGGCAAAGAAATATCCAAAACGCGCCATTCAACAAAGTCATAATAGCTGGACGGCGACAGGTTAACCCAGCAGGTTGCCAAAACGACCCCAAGAGACAGCGCAAAAGCAAAATGCATCAAGAATGATGAAACGCGGTACATGACTTCGGGCCGATCATGAGGATTAAATACAAGATGTTGGGGTGCAGTTTGCTCCAACCGCTTTAAAGTGTAAAGAAGTGCTGTGATCCTCGCGCCGCCGATTGCTTAGTTTGCGCACACTGCCGGCGAAATATCAGCGTGTTCCAGCAGTGATTTTTTGCAAAGGTTGTTTTTGGTCTTCGAGGCTGTCAGTAAGGGTTTGTTTTGAGAATACCGTCATATTTGGGGGATTGATCGTGACGCCGTTGGACAAGGTTTTTGAACAGGTTGCGGACGGCGATCAAGCAGCCCTGATGCGCGCCTATCATTTTTTGGCGGACCATGTTTTGTTTGTCCTTCTAGAGCAAGAAGCGACAGCTGCGACGATTTTGCCCAAGGTTTTCGATCTTCCTGAAGGCAAGGTCATTCTCGCTTTTGATACCGAGGAAAGGCTGAGTGCGTTTGGTCAAGGCGGCGCAGAGTATGCAGCTTTGCCAGGGCGATTGATTGCCCAGCAACTGTCGGGAACCGACTTGCTGTTGGGGTTGAATTTTGGCTCTGGGGCGAGTTCCGAAGTTTTGCTGCCGACGTCCGTTTTGGATTGGTTGACCAATGCACTAGAGGCCGCACCGGTCGCCACATCAGAGCAGGCCCATTCCTTTCACGCGCCATCAGATTTGCCATCGGGATTTCAACGCTCTCTCAAGGCGCTGGTCAACAAATTGGGCGGCAATATAGCTGCCGGGCTTTTGGTTGGGGTAAGTTACCAAAGGCCTGTCGATGCAGATACTGCCCATGTCGGATTAGGTCGCGGGCATCTGCTTGCGTTTATCGATGCCTCACCTGACGCGGAGCCTGCGATTGCCCGCGCGGTTTCCGAAGTTATGATCTTTTCCGGGCTTGAGGCCGCACAAATGGATGTGACCTTTCTAAGCTCACGCGACAGGGCGGTGTCGCAGATGTTGGAACATGCCATGGTGTTTGAACCGGAAATTGCGCTAACTGAAGATACTGCGTCCAATTCCTCTGGTCCGAACGGCTCCACAGGGGGTAAGCCGGCAGGCCCCCCGCGGCTGCGATAAGGGTTGTATTTTTGGGGTATCATTAAACCCCACTATGTAACCTTATGAAATACAACAAAAGAATGTTTGCTTGCTGCCTTGACCTTAATTGGCATCTCGGCGATAAGCCCTCATCCGAATTATGGGGGCATTGCCTCCGCTCTTAATCTGATAGGGCTACCGATGAAAACCTTTACCGCTACTCCGGCGGATATCGAAAAGAAGTGGATCCTGATCGACGCTGAAGGCGTTGTTCTGGGCCGCCTTGCTTCGATTGTCGCCAATATCCTTCGTGGCAAGAATAAGCCAACTTTCACGCCGCACATGGACATGGGCGACAACGTGATCGTCATCAATGCCGACAAAGTGCAGATGACCGGCAACAAGCGTGACGACAAGCGCTACTACTGGCACACTGGCCACCCGGGCGGCATCAAGTTCCGCACCGCGCGTCAAGTGCTTGAGGGGAACCACCCAGAGCGCGTCGTGATGAAAGCAGTTGAGCGTATGATCACCCGCAACCGTTTGGGCCGTCAGCAAATGACCAACCTGCGGATCTATGCAAGTGCCGAGCATCCACACGAAGCACAGCAACCGGTCGTTCTGGACGTTAAAGTCCTGAACCCGAAGAACACGCGGAGCGAATAATCATGTCCGACATCAAATCTCTTGACGATCTGAAATCGGCCGTTGGCGCTGCGGCACCTGTCGCTGCTGCTGCGATCGTTCGCGTTCCTGTGCGTGACAAGCTGGGCCGTGCCTATGCAACCGGCAAGCGTAAGAACGCAATCGCCCGCGTTTGGGTGAAGCCAGGTTCCGGCAAGGTTGTGGTCAACGGCAAAGAAATGGCTGCGTATTTTGCGCGTCCAGTTCTGCAGATGATCCTGAAGCAGCCGTTCACCGTTGCAAACGTCGAAGGTCAATTCGACGTGATGGCAACTGTGTGTGGCGGCGGTCTTTCCGGACAAGCTGGCGCTGTAAAGCACGGCATTTCCAAAGCACTGCAACTTTACGAACCCGCATTGCGTGGCGCGTTGAAGGCTGCTGGCTTCTTGACCCGCGACAGCCGTGTGGTTGAGCGTAAGAAATACGGTAAAGCGAAAGCACGTAAGAGCTTCCAGTTCTCCAAGCGCTAAGCTGTTCCCAACTGCGCAAGCAGCACGAAAAACGAGAAAGCTCCACATTTTTGTGGAGCTTTTTCATTTTCATCGGATGGGAACGGGGGGTTAAGCGCGCCAAAAGGGCTTGTGCTGCTCGGCCTGTGCTTCCCACGGTGTAAGGCCGATATCGCGCAGGGTATGAGGCTGCATCCGGGCAATCTCGCGGCGCATCGCAGTGCGTTTTTGCCAAGTTGCGAACGTGGTCAAGACCCGTTCCATTCCTTTGGTTTGCCGTTTTGCCCAGTTTGCCATGGTCCGGGCCGCCAAGATCTGCACGGAAAGCATCATTCCTCCAATTGTATTGATACAATACTTGTTGATTTGCAGTTATCGATACAATAGGGATACACCCCTGCGCCATGGGAGAATTGTGTTGAATACAAAATGGGCTTTGGGGCTAAGTACGGCAGAGGGGCCCAAGTACCTTGCTTTGGCGCGCCTGTTGCGTGAGGCTGTGCGCAGTGGGACGCTTGCCTGCGGCGCACAATTGCCGACCGTTCGAGAGCTGGGTTATGTGTTGAAAGTAACGCCCGGTACCGTGGCGCGCGCGTATCAAATCGCCACACAAGAGGGGCTTTTGCAGGCAACGGTCGGGCGGGGAACCTTTGTTGCCGCCAGTTCGCCTCGGTTGGGGCCGACGCAGCCGATCTTTGCAGAGCGTGATCTGACGATGCCTCCGGCGATTTTGGATTTGCGCTATCCCGGGCTGCCTGATGTCGGCCAAGCCGCAGCGTTTGCCGATGCCATGCGCGTGGTGACAAGCAGGATTGGCGCAGATTGGCTTGGCTATACCCGCCAAGGTGACGAACGCCCCTTACGCGCCGCCGTGGTTGAATGGCTGTCATCGCGGGTACTCGGTGCCTTTGGACCTGACGATCTGATGCTTAATCATGGCGGTCAAAGCGGGATTGCTTTGATCATGGCCTGTTGTTTGCGCGGTGACCGCCCGGTTGTACTGACCGAAGAGCTAGCCTATCCGGGGTTTCGTTATGCCGCCCGGTTGTCGCGCGCCGAAGTTGTGGGGATAGAGCTTGATGATGAGGGGATCGTTCCCGAAGCATTGGAAGCCGCGTGCAGGCGTTATGGCCCGCAAGTCCTTTGCCTCACCCCTGACGCCCAAAACCCCACGACAGCCCGAATGGGGCCGGTGCGTCAGGCTCAGATCATTGCTATTGCGCGGCGTTATGACTTGCAGATCATCGAGGACGAATGCTATCCACCCGCCATCTCTGAAGGCCCAAGTTTGCGCGCTTTGGCACCT
>JAAFIJ010000054.1 GCA_013298675.1 Rhodobacterales bacterium
CCGCGAATGGTGCGACCGGCAAAATGCGGGCAGGCTTTGGACTTTAGATCGGCGTCGATCGCCACGGTAATAGCGCTGGCAGAGCCGCCCGTGATCACCGGCGCCGGCAAGGGTTTCAGCCGCCCTAGTCCCCGCGCCGCCAGATCGCGCGCAACACCGCGCACGCCCAACGCATCCGGGCGGTTCGGCGTGATTTTGATATGGATCATCGGGTCGACAACACCGGGGCGGTGGACTGCCAGCCAATCAACGAATTTCTGACCAACCTCACCCGAGGGCAGTTCGATGATGCCGTTGTGTTCATCCGACAGTTCTAGCTCGCGCTCGGACGCCATCATGCCATGAGATTCGACGCCGCGAATTTTGCCCACACCTAAGGTCATGTCGATCCCCGGCACATAATCACCGGGCTTGCACAGCACGACCGTTATGCCTGCTCGCGCGTTTGGCGCGCCGCAAACGATCTGCTTTTCGCCCTCATCAGTCAAAACAGTGCACACCTGCAGCTTGTCCGCATCAGGATGCTTTTGTGCGTGCAGCACACGTGCCAGCGTGAACGAGGCCAGCTTGGCGGTCGGATTGACCACTTCTTCAACCTCCAGCCCAAGGTCGGTCAGGGCGTAAAGGATTGCGTCAAGCGAGGCAGTTGTCTCAAGATGATCTTTAAGCCAAGAGAAAGTGAATTTCATTGCGCAGCACCACAGGTTTTTCTGACCTCGGCCTTAGCCTAATCTGGGCCAAAGGGAAAGCATGGGCTGCGCGGTTTCGACTTTGGAAACGCGTTGTCTCTGGAATTGCGGCAAGATCATGGCAGTTTTCTTAACGACTTTGCGGTATCAGTGCGGAATGACCTTAACACTCGATATCCCAAAGAACCGAAAGACCTCAAAACCGCTCCGGCTGTGCTTGTTGCTTGGCCTGACGTTGATTTTGTATTTAAAGGTCGCGAACGAATTCGTGAAAACTGCAGAGGTGCTGACGCGGGCATCGGCAGAGCAATTCGAACAACCCTAATTCGATTGCCGGGGTGATTTGGGGCGCGTCAAAGGACGCACCACCAAAACTATTTTGATCTGATTGCGTTAGCTTGACAATCCGCGCGCCAAATCAGGAATATCCAGCGCAGCAAAGCCATAATGGCGCAGCCAGCGCAGGTCTGATTCAAAAAACGCTCGCAGATCAGGAATACCGTACTTCAGCATGGCGATACGGTCGATGCCCATGCCAAATGCAAATCCCTGCCATTGGGTTGGATCAACCCCTGCTGCGGCCAGAACCTTGGGGTGCACCATACCCGACCCTAGAATTTCCATCCACTTGTCGCCTTGGCCGATCTTTAACTGACCGCCCTCCCAAGAACAGCGGATATCCACCTCGGCGGACGGTTCGGTAAAGGGGAAGTGGCTGGCGCGGAATCGCAATTCGACCGACTGTACCTCAAAGAAAGCGCGGCAGAATTCCTCTAACGTCCATTTCAGGTTGGCCATGCTGATGTCGCGGTCAATGGCCAGACCTTCAACCTGATGGAACATCGGCGTGTGGGTTTGGTCCATATCCATGCGGTAAACGCGGCCGGGGGCGATCACCCGGATCGGCGCGCCCTGTTCGGTCATCGCGCGAATTTGTACCGGGCTGGTATGAGTGCGCAGCACATGCGGTGGGCGGTCATCGCCGGGCGCACGGTTCATGAAGAACGTATCATGCTCTTGGCGTGCCGGATGCTCTGGTGGGATATTCAGGGCATCAAAATTGTACCAATCGGATTCGACCTGCGGCCCCTCGGCCACCGCAAAGCCCATGTCGGCAAAAATCGCGGTCAATTCGTCCATCACCTGGCTAACGGGGTGAATGGTGCCCACGCGCCGTCCGCGTGATGGCAGGGTCACGTCCAACCATTCGGCGCGCAGCCGTTCATTCAATGCCGCATCACCAAGAGCGGTCTTTTTGGCCCGAAGGGCCGCGTCAATTTCGTCTTTCAACACGTTGAGCATGGCCCCGGCGACTTGGCGTTGTGCCGGCTCCATCTGGCCCAAATCGCGCATTTTCAGGCTGATCTCGCCCTTTTTGCCCAAGGCCGCCAAACGGACATCTTCCAGTGAAGCCTCATCCGAAGCCGAAGCTACAGATGCAAGGTACTTGGCCCGCAGTGTGTCTAAATCGTCCATATGCGCCTCTGAATTTGGTGGTGCTGTGCTATCTTTCGTGCGCCCAGAAAGCAAGGGAGAGTGGTGGTTCGGTTTTCGAATCACTGCAGCCTCATTCCGTCGCGCCGTGAAAATAGGGATCAACCGCAAATTGCGGCGATTTCTGGGCGTCGCCACAATTAAGCCTTACTTCGCGAATTGTTGCCGAAAATGGCATATTTTGCCTTCAGTTTTTCCACTGTTTTGACTCTCGTCGCCGTGAATCGCTAACTGTCCGTAGAGTCTTGGAATTTTTTAGGAGGATATTATGTTTCTCAACGCCATCCTTAAAACCACCCTAGTTTGTGCAAGTTTCGCGGTTTTGGCACCATCCCTCGCGTCGGCTTTGACGATCGACTTTAATGGAACGTCCAGCGGAACCCCATTGGTGATGGGAGCGTATCAAATTGATGACGCGCGCATCGTCAATGGGAACTGCAATGTATTGGATTGCCTTGCGCTTAACAAAAATGAAACCTCGATTTTGACGCGCGTTGATGGCGCTGCGTTCACGCTCACTTCAATTTGGTTCCAGTTGCTTGGCAATCCCGCTGATCTGCTGATCACCGGATCAAACATTGGCGCAAGCGTGACTCTAAGCAGCCCGCCTCTCTTCAAAAACACGCCATACAACCACCTCTTTGATGGTACCTTCGCGAATGTGACGTCGGTCATCTTCTCAAATATCGGCAAAGGCAATATCCGCATCGACGACATCGTCCTTGGCGACAACCCTACAACAGTCCCCCTGCCAGCAGGCGCTGGCTTGTTGATTGCAGCGTTGGGCAGCCTTGGCGTCATGCGCCGCCGTCGTGCGGCAGCGTAAACGAAACGCTTGTTTCGCTAGAACGCAAAAAAGGCGCGCCCATAGGGTGCGCCTTTTTCATTGGGCTTCCGCTGACCAAGGCTGAAGCCCATGTTCGAACCAAAGGGGCAGCGTTTATGCGACGCGCAGATGGGCCTTCTTGTTGCGGTAGGGCCGGGTTTGGTAAAAGGCAAATGGAGGGTTGTGCGCGGCAGTGCCGGTGTTCAGAGCCTCTGTCCCCAGTTGCAGCGGGCCGTCGGCCCCAAAGCACGTTTGGGCGAGTGTCTGTTCATCTTTGGTCAATCCAAACTGCGCGGTTGGAAATTGGTGTGCTGAAATTGCACGCGCCAAGGAGTGTGTAAAGGCAACGGCGGCTTCGGGGTGCATGGCTGGGTTTGCCAGTCCTTTGTCAAAGCCTGCTTCAACTGCACGGGCCAAGAACAGCAAGGCCGTTGCGCGGTCGCATTCTTTTTGATGGGTGATCCATTCTGCCGTCATCAGCAGGTCAATTGTGGCGCGTGGGTTGTTGAAATCAACGCCTTTGGCGATTTCGTGCCACATCGCCGGACCTTGGTGCATGGCCCAACCCATCAACCCTTTCTCAAGGGCGACGGCGGTTTCTGGTGTAAATACTTTGGTCATGTGTCGATCTGCCTTTTGCGGTTCATGACCCTAGTCGTCGTGGACATTTTGGGCGCAAATGCGGCTTTGGCAGGGTATTAATGCGTTTTTGGCAACAGACAGCAATCAATCGTAGAATTGTAGCCATTCATGATAGCAATGGTTGATTGCAGGGCAGACCGCTTGTGCCATTCGCACAAATGAAAGCGGCCCTGCGTTTCCGCAGGGCCGCCTAGAAATTGATGCTAAACATTAGGCTGCGAGAGCAGCTTTCGCTTGCGCCGCAATGGCGTTGAACGCCTCTGGCTCGTGTACGGCGAGATCCGCCAATACTTTACGGTCCACTTCGATACCGGCTTTCGCCAGACCGTTGATGAAGCGCGAATAGGTGAACTCGATGTCGAACAGACGAACCGCCGCGTTGATCCGCTGGATCCACAGCGCGCGGAAGTTGCGCTTGCGGGTCTTACGGTCACGTGTTGCGTATTGGTTGGCCTTGTCGACAGCCTGAGTGGCCGTACGGAAGTTCGTAGAGCGGGCGGCATAATAGCCAGCCGCAGCCTTGATCACCTTGCGGTGGCGGGCGTGCGTGACTTTGCCGGATTTAACGCGGGACATATGCTGTTCTCCTTACCGGTCGTATGGCATGTATTTTTTGACGATTTTCGCATCGGATGCGCACAGGATCATTGCCCCGGATGCATCACGAATGAACTTCGTCGTACGCTTAATCATGCCGTGACGTTTACCGGCTGGGCCAGCTTTTACACGACCGGAAGCTGTGAAGCTAAAGCGCTTCTTCGCCGCCGATTTGGTCTTCATCTTGGGCATTTCCATCTCCATGGTTTCAGGCGCGACTCGGCATGCCACGTTGGCCGGTCCCGCGGGGTATTCGAAAACTTCCTATAGGGTGGGCAAGCGGGCAGTGCAAGTCTGTTTTCAATCAAGCATTCGACAAGAAGCCAGAGACAGATTTAATGCAGTGCGCGCGCAATCACTTCGACAAAAACGCTGGGAATATCTTTGAAACGATAGCCAGTTGGCTTTTGCGTCAGGGCTACAACGATCAAGACGCTGCTGATCAAGACCATAATGGCACCAGTACGCGGAGGGCGTGCCTCGGAATAAGCAGAAAGCATTGAGGGCAACGCAAGCGCCCCCAATAATATCCCTGTGACAAGGATTATGTCTGTGTCCATTTGGCCCTCATCCCCATAGGCGCGCCACGAGGGCGCGCATATCAGTGATTATTCTGGATCGACCGCCGAAATCAACCGCTCATCACAAGGGGCAACGCGCAGAATGTTCGTCGTGCCTTTGACGTTGAACGGAACGCCTGCGGTCAAGACGATGAAATCTTCTTTTTCGGCGAAACCGTCTGCAACAGCGGCACGAATTGCGGCAATAACGGCACCCTTAAAGCGATCCTGTGGTTCGGTAATGGCGCAGTGCAGGCCCCAGGTCAGCGACATGCGGCGTGCCGTCGACATCAGCGGCGTCAGCGCAAGGATCGGAACCCGTGGGCGTTCGCGGGCAACAAGGCTTGCCGTGGTGCCGGATTGGCTAAAGCAGGCGATGGCCTTGATGTTGGTCGCCTCGGCAATTTCGCGCGCTGCGGCCACGATGCCGTCACCGATGGTTTCACGCTGGATAACGCGGCTTGCCTCGATCACTTGACGGTAGGTTGGGTCTTTCTCGACCGAGAGTGCCACGTTGTTCATCGTGGTCACGGCTTCGATCGGATATTTCCCTGCGGCCGATTCTGCCGAGAGCATGATCGCATCCGCACCTTCATAGATTGCGGTTGCGACGTCAGACACCTCGGCGCGCGTTGGCACGGGTGATTCGATCATCGATTCGAGCATCTGGGTCGCCACGATCACCGGTTTGGCCGCAGCGCGTGCACCGCGCACCAAACGCTTTTGGATCGGCGGAACGGACGTCACCGGCAATTCAACGCCCAGGTCGCCACGCGCAACCATGATGCCGTCCGACACTTGCAAAATGGCGTCATAGGCTTTGACCGCGGCAGGTTTTTCGATCTTGGACAAGATCGCAGCACGGCCACGCGCCAATTGGCGCGCCTCCAGCACGTCTTCGGGGCGCTGCACGAAGGACAGAGCCAGCCAATCAACGCCCAGCTCACAGGCGAATTCCAGATCGCTGCGATCTTTGATCGAAAGTGCGGCCAGAGGTAGCAAAACGTCAGGTACGTTCACGCCTTTACGATTGGAAATCGTGCCGCCAACTGTCACGGTGCAATCGGCAAAATCCTTGCCGCATTTATCGACGACCAAGCGGATTTTGCCATCATTCACCAGCAACGCAGCGCCCGGCTCGAGTGCCGCGAAAATCTCAGGATGTGGCAGATTCACACGGGTGACATCGCCCGGAGTGGTCGACAGATCCATGCGGAACTTCGCACCCTCGATCAACTCTTCGCCCGCATCATTGGCGAATGTTCCGACGCGAAGTTTGGGTCCCTGAAGGTCTGCAAGAATGGCAATCGGGCGACCAATGTCGCTCTCGATTTGCCGAATGATTTTGTGACGCGCACCGATATCAGCATGTGTTCCATGGCTCATGTTTAGCCGGAACACATCTGCCCCTGCCTCAAACAAAGCGCGAATGGTCTTGTAGTCGTTGGACGCAGGCCCAAGCGTGGCAACGATCTTAACATTGCGAAGACGTCTCATGGCGGATTTCCTTGTTTTCTTACTATACCGGGCCGAGCGCGTTATGGCTGAATTTCCTTGGAAGAGCAATTGCTCGGGCAATGTTAGCGCTATCTTTTTGTAAAACGCTGAATGTCATTTTCTTGGTGCGCGACATCACGTAACTGATTTGCGACAATCAAAGGCATTTTCATGTGCGCATATCAAATTTTGGGCGAACATCGTCCGGGCAAATGGCTGGTCACTTGTGATCACGCAGAAAACCACGTGCCCGCTGCGATCAACGGCGGTGATCTGGGCATCGAAGCACAGGATATGGCGCGTCATATCGCCTATGATGTCGGCGCGGCAGGCTTGGCGCGGGCCTTGGGTGAACTGCTGAACAGCCCGGTGATCATGTCAGGCGTTTCGCGGTTGGTGATCGACCCCAATCGCGGCGAAGACGATCCGACCTTAGTGATGAAGCTTTATGACGGCACCATCATTCCGGCAAACCGCAATGTCGATGCGGCAGAGATAGAGCGGCGGCTTGATCTGTTTTACCGCCCTTATCATCAGGCCTACGCCCGGCTTGCCGCCCGCCAAGAGGGCACCATCATTGTGGCGGTCCACTCCTTTACGCCCTGTCTTCAGGCGCGCGCGCCGCGTCCTTGGCATGTTGGGGTGCTGTACAGTCACTTGGATGTGGGTCTGTCGCGCCGCTTGATTGCCCGTTTGCAGCAGGAAACTGATCTGTGCGTGGGCGACAACGAACCTTATTCGGGCCATCTTCCAGGTGATGCGATTGATCGCCATGCCCTTGGGATGGGTCGGGAAAACGTGCTGATAGAGGTCAGAAATGATCTGATTTGCACCGAAAGTCAGCAAATTGAATGGGCGAATCGATTGGCCAAGTGTTTGGTTGAAATTGCCTGAACTTCGGCAGGTTGATCGCAGCGACGAAACAATGGCCCAAGTCTATGCGGACTTTTGTCGAAATTGTGGCAAAATCTGGGAGCATTTGACAGATATCATTTAATGATGCTGAACTCCGCAAGAATGGTCTGAACCGGCTTTGACACGCCTGCGGGGCAGTTTTGCAGGCATAATCAAAGGCGAAATTTGACAGATCAAAGTGGGTTATTGAGGTCTGGGTGCCATCCGCGTCGGGCCGTATGTGAATAGGAAGTTGAAATGCTAGAGTTGTTGTTTTTGCCGATTTTGATTGCAGTCGGTTTGTTTGCCACTTTTTCCGGTGACAGTGCGCCTGACGAAGAAGAAGAGCCGGACGAGGTGACACAAGAGGGAAGTGATACCGCCGACACCTTGCTCGGCGATGATCGCCGCGACATCATCAACGGCAACGACGGCGATGATCGGATCATCAGCGCGGATGCAGCAGACACTATCTCGGGTAACCTTGGTGATGACGCGCTGTTCGGCGGCTACGGTGCGGATGAAGCATACGGCGGCTTTGGCCTTGATCAGCTTTATGGCGGCGGGGGTGAGGACACATTGCTTGGCGGTGACGGCAACGATTCAATCTGGGGCGCCAGCGGCATCGATTCTATCTTTGGTGGTGACGGAAACGATGTTGTGTTGCTGAACGGTGGGAACGGCAGCGATAACATCACGCTTGGATTGGGCGATGATATTGTGCGTGGCGCAGGCGCCAGCCCGTCGACGGACGGTGTCTCGGCCCATGGTGGGGACGGTAATGACGACCTCTTCCTTGGCACAGGCAATGACACGCTGTTCGGGGATTTGGGCGATGATGTCATCTACGGCGGTGCTGGGGCTAACCTGCTCTATGGTGGATTTGGAAATGATTTTCTTACCGCTCGTGACGATACAGGTGCCACTGCAAGCAATCTTCAGGGTGGCGACGGCGATGACACTTTGCGCGCGGTCACGGGTGACCACACGCTGTCAGGTGGCGCAGGCGACGATTCCTTTAGCGTGCTTGCCGCTTCTGGCTCAACGGATCTGGTGACGATTGCCGATTTTAACCCTGCAGAAGACATCTTGCAGCTTTCGGCGCAAGATGGGTCCTTTGCCCCGGTTTACGCTCTGCGTGCAGCTGGCAACGGAACGGATACCATTGTCAGCTTGAATGGCAGTGATGTCGCTGTTTTGCAAGATATCCTGCCCGGAGCGGTCACCCCTGGCAGCGTATTGGTTGAACGGGGGAATAGTGGCCTGCCGATTGAGGGCACAAGCGGCAATGACGGCTTGGTCGGTACCGGCGCGGATGAACAAATAAACGGTCTTGACGGCAACGATTCCCTTGATGGTCGGATCGGCGACGATGAAATCCTTGGCGGCAATGGCGACGATCGCCTGACAGGCGGCAGCGGTTTTGACACGCTGATAGGCGGCGCTGGCGACGATACTTTGGCTGGCGCCAGTACAAATGTCACAGACGGGCGCGCTGACAACTTGTTTGGGGGTGTTGGTGACGACGTGTTGCTTGGCGATGCGGGCGACGTGATGGATGGTGGCGCGAACGTCGACAGCTACCGCGTCACGGCTGCCTCTGGCGATGAGGGGGTCACCATCGTGCTCGAACCGGGCGAGACAGTCCAGGTTGCTTTCGACGGTGCAACTGCCGCGACGCAACTGATCCTGCGTCAGGTTGGCACGACGGTCACTGCGTCTATTGGGGCACAAGTGATCGCAACGCTGCCGGGCCAAACACTGGCCGCAATTGACGCGGCTGATATCGTTTTGCGGGTCGACGGGGCCAATATCGCTTCTATCAAGGCGGCATAACGGCAGACGCAAAACCCAAAATGCTAAGTTGATTGGCATCGAGTTAAACAAAACCCCGGCCTTTCCATTGGAACGGCCGGGGTTTTTCAATGTTGGGATGTCTAACGGCAAGTAACCCGGCACATCTTACCCATGTGCTGCACAGACAGTCGGGACCAAGGCGTTTCTCTGATGCCTGTGGGCCGGCACAAAGGAAGAGGACCGCAACGATGCGGTCCAACCAAAACCTGTCTGTGTTGAAAGTTTGGTGGAGCCAATGAGGATCGAACTCATGACCTCTTGCATGCCATGCAAGCGCTCTCCCAGCTGAGCTATGGCCCCATCACATTCACAACGCTGGGCGCGTTGTGGGCGTTGTTTAGGGGAGGGCGCGGTACGGTGCAAGAGCAAAAATGCACCGTTTTCCCGCGCCAATCCCCAAAGATTTACAGTTCTTCTTCGCCGTCTGGCACATCGGCCAGCTCATCGAGCGAGACGGTGTCGTCTGCATCATCTTCGAGCAGTTCATCATCCAGCTCTGCATCGTCGGACACGCCGGCGACCAGCAGATCATCGTCTGCTTCCAGATCATCAACCAGCGCGTCTTCGTCCTTTTCAGGAACGGCACGGCTGATCACAGCCGCAGCCATCTTGCGACGTGCGCTCTCAATATCAACGACTTCGCCCGTGTAGGGGCTAACAATCGGCGAACGGTTCAGGTCATAAAAGCGTTTACCGGTGGTCGGGCAAATACGCTTCGTGCCCCATTCAGCTTTGGGCATGGTCTTCCCTTTTCAGGTCATTTCCAGAGTCGCGACCGCTTGCCACAGGGGCGCCCAAGTGTCAAAGGGTTTTGCAGCGGTTGCGTGTTTCAGCCATGTGGCTATTCTTGCGCCAAGATGCAAGAGGATTCATGCCTGTACTGCCCGGTTCCCCCCCAATTGACGTGACACTGCGCCGCTCGGCCCGTTCCAAGCGGTTTTCGCTGCGTGTCAGGGCCACGGATGGGCGTGTGACCCTGTCCTTGCCGCTGCGCGCACGCGAATCTGAAGGCATGGCTTTTGTCGCCGCACAGGAAGGTTGGATCAGAAACGCCCTGTCCAAGCGTAAAGTTCCGGCCATGATCGCTTTTGGTGCGCAAATTCCATTTGAAGGACAGCTGCGGACGCTGGTCCAAGGGACAGGGCGCAGCATTCGTCTGGAAGGTGATTCGTTGTTTGTGCCGGGCGATCCGATGCAGGTGCAGGCGCGCGTGAAGGCATGGCTAAAGGTGCGCGCACGCGATCGCTTGGTGGCAGCATCCGATCATTACGCGGCGGCAGTCGGCCGTAAACTGACCCGGATCACCCTGCGCGATACCCGGTCGCGCTGGGGGTCATGTACGGCGGATGGGTCACTTATGTATTCGTGGCGTCTAATTATGGCGCCGCCGTCTGTACTGAATTATGTCGCGGCACATGAGGTGGCGCACCTGTTGGAAATGAATCACTCTGATCGGTTCTGGGCCGTAGTGACGCAGCTTTACCCCAATTGGCAGGCAGAGCGTGTTTGGTTGCGCAGCCATGGCACAGCGTTGCAAGGCATCGCTTTCGACACGGATTAGGGCGTTGTGGTGAAGGGGGACTTGACCGCGCAGCCTTGCACTGATTGGCTGGAACAATGCCCATAAAGCCCCGCCTTGCAGACCCCAACGCCGCCGCACATGAACGTGTGTACCGCAGCCTGCGCCAGCAGGTCATGCACGGCGAAATGGCGCCTGGACAGCCATTGACGCTGCGCGGGCTGGCCAAGCAATATGACGTCTCAATGACCCCCGTACGTGAGGCGGCGCGGCGTTTGGTGGCAGAAGGCGCGTTCACCATGTCTTCTTCCGGCCGCATCTCGACCCCGGAACTTACGTCAGAGCGGATTGAAGAGCTGGCCTCTATCCGCGCAATGTTGGAACCCGAAATGGCTGCCCGCGCGCTGCCTCGGGCGCATTTTGCGCTGATTGAACGGTTGACCGCGATCAATGGACTGAACCAAGAGGCGGTGATGAACCAAGATGCCGTCGCTTATGTGCGCAGCAATCTGGAGTTTCACCGCACGCTTTATTTGCGTGCACAGACCCCGGCGATGCTAGCAATGATCGAAACGGTTTGGCTGCAACTTGGCCCCACGATGCGCGCGCTGTACCAAAAAATCCGCAGACGGGAATTGCCACAGCACCACCGCTTGATTTTGGCGGCCCTGCGCGCAGGCGACGAGCCGGGTTTGCGTCTGGCCGTGCGCACCGATGTGACCCAAGGCCTGCGCCATTTGATTTCCTAAAATCCCAAGTTTTGCTCGACGGAAATCTGATTGTCTCGCGTTAATGGGTCAGTCCCGTGAAAGGAAACCGAATGGCCGAATTAGATCGTCGCACGTTGTTGCGCGCCCTTGCGCTTGCCCCCGTGGCAAGCCTGATCCCTGCAACCCTGCGCGCAGAGGCAGCCCAAGCCGGGTTGATCAGTTCGGACGTCTGCATGCTGTCCAAAGAAGCGACCGAGGGACCGTTTTATGTGGACCCCAAGCTGATCCGCGCAGACATGACCGAGGGCAAGCCGGGCGTTGCAATGGCGCTGCGTTTGCAAGTCGTCAATGCCGATTGCACCCCGGTTGCGGGTGCGCGCGTTGACGTTTGGCACTGTGATGCCAGCGGCGCCTATTCAGGCGTGAAAAACCTAAACGGCGGCGAGGACACTACGGGGCA
>JAAFIJ010000055.1 GCA_013298675.1 Rhodobacterales bacterium
TAGGCGTAGGTGCATTCAACAGCCCTCGCCCAAGCGCTGGCATAGGCGACCAGACCCGGTGCGGGCGGCACTGCGCGTTCAGGTGCAAAGCCCTCTCGTGCGAGCCCATCAAACAGCAAAGCCGCACCAACGGCAGTGCCAGTGCGCGACGGTGACGCGACCACCGACCGCCCCGTCGCTGCCGCCAACATGGCGCGATACCAAGGGTTTACGGAAAAAGGCCCCTCTATACAGGTCGGACCATCTGCGCCAATGTTGCGCAAACATGCGGCGGTCATAAGGGCGAGGTAGTATCCCAAAGCCACTTCTGTTTCGGCAATGGAACGGTCTTGCGCGCTCCATGACATCTGATGGTGCGGAAACGGGCCGCAATCCGCGACAACCGAGGGCAGAAGCATCAACCTGCGGGCAAGAACCCGGTCCGCATCGAGTTGGGTGGCAATTGCTGTGGCGTTTTGCCGGATCGTCTCATACTCGCGCCCGCCCATGAACCGGGCCGACGGAACGACTTGGCCCAGCGCATTGACGTTGACCAAAGTATCGCGGCTTGGGTCCAAGTTTCGCGCCTCGCCGCCCATTGCCATACAGACCACCCAAGTTCCGGTAGAAACCACAGAAAATGGCTGCGCGTCGCCAAGATAGGGCACCAAAGAGGCGTTGCTGTCGTGAATTCCGGTAAGTACCGGCACCGCGCCCAGCCCAAGTTCGGCCTGTAGTGCAGGCAGCACTGTTCCCAGTCTGTCAGACGGTTTACGCGCGGGTGCCAACACCTGTCGCAGATCAAGCGCATCAACAAGTGAAGACCAACTGCCCGCAAACGGATTCCACAGGTCAGTATGGCAGCCCAAAGAACACAGATCCGTGGCGCTCTGCCCCGTCAGACGAAAGCCCCAATATTGCGGCCATGTCACGATTTGAGCGGTCCGTCCGCGCAATCCTTCGTCTTGGTGCAATTGCCAAAAAAACTGCGCCCCAAGGTTCAGACCGTTTGGCAGCGCGGGACAGCCGGTTTGTGAAAACGGCGGCCGGACAAGGTCATAGGCGGTTCGGGTTTCATCGGGGCCTGTATGTTCATAGTCCAAAACCGGCGCCGCCAAGGTGCCATCGGCCGCCAAAAACGCAGCACATGCGCCATGCGTGGTGACAGAAATGCCGTCGATACATTGGTCAGCCTGAAACTGGGCCAGCCCGGATTTCACAAAGGCCCAAATCCCGTCGGTATCAAAATGCGGATAGGGGGCTGCGTTGATCACCGTATTCGGTCGGGTAAGGACAGCAATCTCGGACCGGCTCGACAGATCAACGAGGGCCAGTTTGGCGTTGGTTTTGCCAATATCGATGACGGCGACGTACTTCATTTCATGTAAAACAGATTGAGCAGAGGTGTCGCTACGGGTTCGTTGCTGGGATGTGTTTGCATGATATCGGCCATATGCGCCCACCAGCGCCGCATCACCGGATGGTTTGGCAAATCATCCATCTTGTGGTCATCCGTGCGGGTCAGAACGCCAAATAGCGTCAATGTTTCGGGATCGAGAAAGATAGAATAGTCCGACACGCCCGCATCATGCAGCAGATCCACCAGCTCTGGCCAGATCGCATCATGGCGCTTTTGGTATTCTGCTTGGCAGCCTGGGCTCAGCCGCATTTTGAAGCCGTACTTCTGCATCAGGCCCTCTTGAATTTATGTGCCAACAGACGCGGAATAGCGATCACGCTGATCAGCAACAGGCCAAGGAAGATGCTCATCACAATGCCGGGCACGTTCAACAGGCCAAAGCCGAAAGTGACGCAACCCATGATCAGGGCGGCCAGCACGACACCAAGGATCCGCCCCGATCCGCCAAGGATGTTCACACCGCCCAAAACGACCATGGTGACAATTTCCAGTTCCATTCCCGTAGCAATCGACGGGCGTGTCGACCCAAGGCGCGAGGTCAGACACACGGCGGCAATCCCCGACATCAACCCGGTCAGCAAGAACAGGATAAACCTGATCCGCACAACCCGCAGCCCGGCAAACTGCGCTGCGGTCGCATTGTTGCCAATCGCATAGACAGAGCGGCCAAAGCTGGTGCGGTGCAACAGAATGTAAAAGGCAATGGCCGCCAACACGAACAAGAGCAGTTCAAACGAGAACACCCAATAAACATAACCCTGGCCAAAGAAAGCAAGGGATTTCGGATAGTTGGTATAGGCTTGATCACCCAAGATGATAAAGGAAATGCCGCGAAACAGGCTCATGGTGCCAATGGTTACAACGATTGACGGCAGGCCAAACCCAGCGACAAAAACGCCATTGACCGCGCCGCACGCCACCCCTGTTGCGATGCCAGCCGCCACGATCATGGGCGTGTCTGCCCCTGCCGTCATGGCAAGACCCATCGCGGTTGAGGCAAGGGCGATGATTGACGCCACCGACAAATCAATTTCGCCTGCGATGATCAGCATGGCCATGGCAAAGGCGATCATCGCCTTTTCGGTGAAATTGAACGTAGCGTCCGACAGGTTCCAGACGTTCAGGAAATAGGGCGACGCAAAGGAATTGGCGGAAAAAACCAGCACAAGAACGACTAAAAGCAACATCTCCCATGACCGTACTCCGCGCGTGAACGAGGATTGCAAGCGGTCAGGAACGTTGCGCGTAACGGATGGGGATGCGGGACTGGTCATGCGTCTGCCTGTTTCAGAATGATGCGACCCTTAACGCGAGACTGGCTTGCGTTGAACGCCACTGCGATGATGATGGCAGACCCGGAAATCGCCATTTGCCAGAAGGGAGAGATGCCAATCACGGGCAATGCGTTGGCGATCACGCCCAGGAATATCGCCCCCAAAATGACGCCCGAAACCGAACCGACACCGCCTGCGATGGAAATGCCGCCGATGACGCAGGCGGCAATCACGTTCAATTCAAACCCGGACGCAACGTCGACATAGGCCACGGCATAGCGTGCGATCCACAAGTATCCGGCCAAGCCTGCCAGCGCGCCAGAAATCACGAACGCTGCGAATTGCGTGCGCCCGACATTGATGCCCGCGTAAACCGCCGCATGGGGGTTGCCGCCCACAGCAAAGAACGCGCGGCCAAGACTGGTGCGGTTCAACACCACTGCAAAGACCGCGATCAACACAACGGCAATCCAGCTCATGACCGGCAGTCCCACTAGGACAGCACGCGGCAGCGCCTTGAACCCATCTGTCATTTCATGCGCATTGACCCATTTTCCATCGGTTAGAAGAAAAATCACGCCCCGGTAGATGGTCATAGTGCCCAATGTCACAACGATTGACGGGATGCCAACCTTCCACACCAAAAGCCCGTTCACCGCCCCTAACACCGCACCCAAAACGACAACGGCCAGCAGGATCACCGGCAACGGAACCCCCGCTCCGTTCATCAACGCCGCCGCCATTCCGGCCAGCGCAAGCGTCGCCGTCACCGAAAGATCAATACATTTGGTAAGGATCACAATCATTTGCCCAAGGGCAAGGATCATCAAGGGGGCCGTATCGTTGAACACAGATGCCAAGTTGGCGGGCGCGATAAAGGCCGGAAAGCGCCATGCAATCAGCGCAGTCATAAGCACGATCACCAAGGCCAAAAGCGCCTCTCGTGATTTGAAAAGGCGGGTCATGCGGCCTCCTGAATGCCAGCGGCAGCGCGAACAAGGGTTTCAGGGGTCATCTGTTCGCCAGAGACTTCGGCCACGATACGCCCCTCTCGCATGACGATCACGCGGTCGGACATGCCCAGAACCTCGGGGATTTCGCTGCTGACCATGATCACGGCCAAACCTTGAGCAGCGAGTTCGGCCATGAATTCATGCACCGCGGCCTTGGACCCGATGTCGATGCCTTTGGTAGGCTCATCCAAAATGATCACCCTTGGTTTCGTGGCCAACCACTTGGCGATCACCACTTTTTGCTGATTGCCACCAGACAAAAGCCCCACGTCCTGATCAAGGCTGGCTGCCCGAAGGTCCAACCGTGATGTATAGTCCCGCGCAAGTTTGAACTCTTCAGCCAGTCGTAGGAACCCGCCGCGCGAGGTTTGCGCCAAAGATGGCAGCGACACATTTTGGAAAATCGGCATGCCTTTGACCGCGCCCTGACGACCGCGATCTTCGGGGACATAGACGATGCCTTGGGCAATCGCCTCGGTCGTAGTGCGGATAATGGCGGCCTTGCCGTCGATCATACAGGCACCACGTGATGGTTTGGTGATTCCGAACAGGGCTTGCATCACTTCAGAGCGACCTGCGCCGACCAGACCGTAAAAACCCAAAATCTCTCCACGCCGCAGGGTAAAGGCGATGTCGGCAAATTCGGTGGGGTGGTTATATCCCGCAACGCGCAGCACCTCTGCGCCTACGTTATGAGTTCGTTTTGGGAAAATCTGATCGACCGACCGACCCACCATCATCTGCACCAAGGCCGTTTCACTTACCTCTACGATCTTGCCTTCCCCGACAAACTGTCCGTCGCGGAACACTGTGTAGCGGTCGGCGATGCGAAAGATCTCGTCAAACTTGTGGCTGATGAACAAGATGGCCTTTCCCTGCGCCTTCAGAGTTTCGACCAACTCATACAGCTCATTGATTTCTTTGTGCGACAATGCGGCGGTAGGTTCGTCCATGATCACGACACGCGCATCTATCGACAAGGCGCGCGCAATGGCGACAAGATGCTTGGATGCGATGCCCAAGTCTTTCAACACCTCGTCCGGGTCCAGATCGGCACCAATGCTGCGCATTAATTCAACAGCCTTAGACCGCATCGCGCGGCGGTCGATAAGACCAAAAGCCCCACGCGGCGCGTGGCCCAGCCAGATGTTTTCTGCGACCGTCAATTCATCAAACAGCACAGTTTCCTGATGGATCGCCGTCACACCAGCCTTTGCTGCGTCGCCTGGGGTGGCAAATCGCATCGCCGTACCGTCCACCGATATAGTGCCCTCTTCAGGCTGATAGATCCCGGTCAACACCTTGACGATAGTGGATTTTCCTGCGCCGTTTTCACCAACAAGTGCAGTGACCTGCCCAGGGTAGAGGTCAAGCTGCACGCCTGAAAGAGCCATGACGCCCGGAAAAGACTTGGAAATGCCGCGCAACGACAGGACGGGGGTCATCGGGAAACCTCGAAGAGGAAAAAGGGAGGCTGGCGAGGGGGAGCGCCCCGCCAGCCCGTTTGCCGTTACAGCGTCAAATCAAAAGATCGACTTGAACTCGGCAATGTTCGACTTGTCGTAGGTGAAGGGGTCGGACATTGCCGCTTCGCCGTTTTCGTCAAGGGTTGCAGCCCCCATGCGGCCCATCGGAATGGACGCGCCGGCTTCGGTTGTGGCACCTTTTTTGATGTTATAGGCCAGCATGGTTGCTGCATAGCCCAGATCAATCGGGTTCCAGATAGCGAAGGAAACAGTCGCGCCGGATTCAACTGCACCAGCCATTTCGGATGGCAGGCCAAGGCCGGTTACGTTCACTTTGCCGATCAGGCCAGCGTCCGTCACCGCTTGCGACGCGGCAAGAATGCCGACAGTTGTCGGCGCGATGATGGCTTTCAGGTTCGGGTAGGTGGCAATAAGGCCTTGCGCTTCACGGTAGGACTTGTCTGCAAGGTCATCACCGTAAACGGTAGCGACCAGATTGATGCCCGGATAGTTTGGCAGTACCTTTTTGGCTTCTTCAATCCAGATGTTCTGGTTGGTAGAGGTTGAGGTTGCCGACAGAATAGCCACGTCGCCGCCATCTGGCATATTGTCTGCCGCCAGCTTGATGATCGTGTTGCCGATCAACGCGCTGGACGATGGGTTCAGGTGCATCTGGCGGCCTTCTTTGGCCACACCCGAATCCCATGAAATCACCGTAATCCCGCGTTCCATCGCCTTTTGCAGGGTCGGTGCCACTGCGTCTGGGTCGTTGGCGGAAATTGCGATGGCATCAACGCCTTGGGCGATCAGGGCGTTCAACACCTCAATTTGGCCTTCAGCAGTGGTGTCGGTCGGTCCGGTATAGATGATCTCTACGTCGCCCAGTTCTTTAGCCGCCTCTTCTGCGCCCTTGTTGGCCGCTTCAAAGAAACCGATGCCCAAAGCTTTGACAACGATCGCGATTTTGACGTTTTCTGCTGCTGCAGTGGTTGCCATCAATGCGGTGGCCACGGCCGCCGATGTCAGGATCTTTTTCAGGATGCTCATGTGTTCCTCCCTTATGAGCGGTTTTCGTATCAGGCCTCGCCTGCACGTTCCGTCCTGTCCGAGGCGCCAAGCTGTGCCACGATCAGTTTAACATCCGCAGACTCCAACATGGCGGCGTCACGGTCGGTAATGCCGCCATCGGTGATGACGGTATGAATGCGGCTTAGCGCGCACAAAAGCAGGCTAGAGCGAGCCGCGAATTTCGTGCTATCGGCCAAAACCACCAATTCCTCGGCCTGGCCAATCAGCTTTTGCTCGGCTTGCACCAACAAAGGATCGCCCTCCATCAGGCCCAGCGGTCCAAGCCCCCGACAGCCCATGAACATTCTGCGCGCGTAAAAATGGCTGCTGCCATCTTCGTCAAACGGCGAAAGGATGATGTTTTGCTCACGGTAAATGGCGCCTGCAGGCAACAAGACAGTGTTCTTGGAATGCTTGAGCAGATGCTCTGCAATCGGGAAAGAGTTGGTAAAGACTTGCAGACGTTTTGAACTTAGCGGGTGCACCATTTGAAAGGTTGTGGTCCCGCCATTGATGATGATCGCCTCACCGTCCTGGCACATATCGACCGCAGACTTGGCGATGGCCCGCTTTTGCGCGATCCGAATCCCCTCGTTGACTGAAAATGGACGCGCATTGATGCCCACATATTGCGTGGGGGAAATGGACTCTGCCCCGCCCCGCACACGGCGAAGTTTCTTTTGAACATGCAAAGTTGCAATGTCCCGACGGATCGTCGCCTCGGAGGAATCGGTCAGCGTGACCAGATCCGCAACCGTCGCAACTGGCCTGTCTTCAATTGCAGATAGAATGATTCTGTGGCGTTCGCTTTCGTGCATGGCGGCCTCCCTGATCAATAGGTTTCCACCAGAATTGCTCAATGTCAATCAATTTCAGTCAAATATTGTGTTTCTGCGTTGCAGCATGATTGATGTTGATCGTTTGCGATTGACTTTCAGGGCGTTATCGTCACATTTGCTTTAACAGAATAGGAGAGCAGGATGAGCCAATCAGCGGGTAACCAATTGCAAAACCTGTGGGATGACGGCCGCGCGGCCAAGATGTCAGAGGCTGAAAAGCTGCGGTATCGGTCCAACCTGCTGGGGTCCGACAAGCGCATTACCAATTACGGCGGTGGCAACACCTCTGCCAAAGTGATGGAAAAGGATCCGCTTTCCGGCGATTTGGTCGAGGTGATGTGGGTCAAAGGTTCAGGCGGTGATGTGGGGTCCATCAAGATGGACGGCTTTGCCACGCTTTACATGGATAAGTTGCGGGCCCTGAAAGGCGTCTACAAAGGCGTTCATATGGAAGATGAAATGGTCGGCTACCTGCCCCATTGCACCTTTAATTTGAACCCACGCGCGGCCAGCATCGACACACCGCTGCACGCCTATGTGCCCAAAAAGCACGTTGATCACATGCACCCTGATGCAATCATCGCCATCGCTGCCGCTCAGAATTCCCGCGAATTGACGGCGCGTATTTTCGGTGACGACATTGGCTGGTTGCCTTGGAAACGCCCAGGCTATGAATTGGGCCTCTGGTTGGAAAAGTTCTGCCTTGAAAACCCAAAAGCCAAAGGTGTGGTTCTGGAATCTCACGGGTTGTTCACGTGGGATGATGACGCAAAAGTTTGCTATGAGTTGACCTTGGCAATCATTCAAAAGGCGATGGATTGGTTTGAAACAGAAACTGCCGGCAAAACGATTTTCGGCGGTGCGGTGACCCAAAGCCTTGACGGGAGTGCCCGCCGCGCGGTTGCGTCCCGCTTAATGCCCGCCATTCGCGGCATGATTTCCAAAGACCACGCTATGGTCGGCCATTTTGATGATCAAGCCGCCGTCCTGGAATTCGTCAATTCAGCGAAACTGAAACCACTGGCCGCACTTGGCACCTCTTGCCCGGACCATTTCTTGCGCACCAAAATCTGCCCGCTGGTCGTGGGATTTGATCCCGTGAACCCGGACATTGAGGCAACTTTGGCGGCGCTCGCCGGCGAAGTTTCGGCCTACCGTGACGGGTACGCTGCCTATTATGACCGCTGCAAGCATGCAAACTCTCCACCTTTGCGCGACCCGAATGCAGTGGTCTATCTGGTGCCGGGTGTAGGCATGTTGACCTTTGCCAAAGACAAAGCGACCGCCCGCATTTCAGGCGAGTTTTACGTCAATGCCATCAACGTGATGCGCGGTGCCGACACGGTCAGCGACTATTGCGGCCTGCCGGAACAAGAAGCCTTTGATATCGAATATTGGCTGCTGGAAGAGGCAAAATTGTCGCGTATGCCGCGCCCGAAATCACTTGCTGGTCGTGTTGCCTTTGTCACTGGCGGTGCCGGGGGCATTGGGTCGGCCACCGCGGAACGGTTCCTAAAGGAGGGCGCTTGCGTGGTTTTGGCTGATATTGACGGCGCTGCGGCCGCAAATGTGGCAGCTGGCATGGCAGCGGTCTTTGGCAAAGATGTTGTGCGCTCGGTTCAGATGAATGTGACGGATGAGGCGCAAGTCATTGCCGCCTACGCTGAAACCGCGGCCGAATTTGGCGGGCTCGATATTCTTGTGTCGAATGCCGGCATCGCCTCTTCTGCCCCGATCGAGGAAACCACCCTCGCGCTGTGGAACAAGAATATGGATATTCTGTCCACTGGATATTTCTTGGTCAGCCGCGAGGCGTTCAAGATGTTTCGCGCGCAAAATATGGGCGGGTCGGTGGTGTTTATCGCCTCGAAAAACGGTTTGGCCGCCAGCCCGAACGCTTCAGCCTATTGCACCGCCAAAGCCGCCGAAATTCACTTGGCGCGCTGCCTGGCGCTGGAAGGGGCCGAGGCGGGGATTCGTGTCAACGTGGTCAATCCCGATGCGGTGCTGAAAGGGTCAAAAATCTGGTCCGGCGAATGGCTGGACCAACGCGCCAGCACTTACGGCAAAGACAAAGAGGGACTGGAAGAGATGTATCGCCAACGGTCCATGCTCAAACGCTCGGTCTTGCCAGAGGATATCGCTGAAGGGGCGTATTTCTTTGCCTGTGACCTTTCATCCAAATCGACGGGCAATATTCTGAACGTCGACGCAGGAAACGTTCAGGCATTCACCCGCTGATCGGACCCCGCAATGCGCCTTGCCCAGTGTCATAACTTTCACGACTTTCGCGAACTGGCCCGGCGGCGTCTTCCGGGGCCAATCTTTCACTACATTGACGGCGGGGCCGACGACGAGACCACGCTCCGTCGCAATACCACCAGTTTCGACAGCGTTGACCTATTGCCACATGTTCTGCGCGGGGTAGACGAGGTTGATCTGTCGACCACGATCATGGGACAGAAACTGGCATTGCCGTTTTACTTGTCACCAACCGCACTTCAGCGGTTGTTCCACCACCGGGGCGAACATGCGGTGGCGGCGGCCGCGGCAAAGTATGGCACGATGTTTGGCGTGTCCTCATTGGGAACAGTAGCCCTTGAGGAGCTTCGCGCTGCGCACAAGACGCCGCAGGTTTATCAGTTCTATTTTCACAAGGATCGCGGACTGAACCGCGCCATGATGCAACGCGCCAAAGACGCGGGTGTTGAGGTGATGATGCTGACCGTGGATAGCATCACCGGCGGCAACAGAGAGCGTGACAAGCGCACCGGGTTTTCAATTCCCTTCCGGCTGACACTGGGCGGCATGCTGCAATTCGCGATCAAGCCGATGTGGGGCATCAACTATATGACCCATCCGAAATTCAGCCTGCCGCAACTGGATGCTCACGTAAAAATGGGCGGCGCAATGTCGATCGGGCGCTACTTTACCGAAATGCTGGACCCCACCATGAACTGGGATGATCTGGCGGAAATGGTTCAGGAATGGGGCGGCAAGTTTTGCCTTAAGGGCGTGATCCACCCCGACGATGCGCGCCGCGCGGCCGAAGTGGGGTGTGATGCGGTGATCTTGTCCAATCATGGCGGACGTCAGCTTGACGGCGCGCGCAGCCCGTTTGACGGTTTGGCCGAAGTGGTCGATGCAGTGGGCGACCGGCTGGACGTGATCATGGACAGCGGCATTCAGCGCGGCAGCCATATCGTGAAAGCACTGTCGATGGGGGCCAAGGCCGTTGGTTTGGGCCGCGCCTATCTTTTCCCGCTTGCCGCTGCTGGTCAGCCGGGCGTGGAGCGTATGCTTGGGCTGATGAAAGACGAAGTCGTGCGCGACATGCGTCTGATGGGGGCGGCCCGTGTGGCCGACCTGACACGCGAAAACCTGCGGTTTCGTTAAACCGCCAACCTTTACCGGGCGCCGTAGCCCCCCTTATGGGACCTGCACAATGACCAAGAACGCCTATGCCGCCGCGCAAAACCAGTTCTCGGATTGGGGAGTGGACACTGAAACAGCTTTAACCGCGCTGGCCGCCATCCCGATCTCTGTGCATTGCTGGCAGGGCGATGATGTCCGAGGATTTGAGGCGAAGTCCGGCAGTGCAGGTGGCGGCATTCAAGCCACTGGCAACCACCCCGGCCGCGCGCGGAACCCGGCCGAATTGCGCGCCGATCTGGAATTTGCCTATTCGCGCATTCCGGGCCGCCATCGTTTGAACCTTCATGCGTTTTACATGGATACCGATGAGGCACCTGACCGCGACGCCATAGAATATCGTCACTTCGCGCCTTGGGTCGATTGGGCACGTGACCAAAAGATCGGGCTGGATTTCAATCCCACCTTCTTTGCGCATGCCAAAGCTGACGACAACCTGACCCTGTCGCACCCGAATTCCGGGATCCGTGATTTCTGGATTGAGCATGGCAAGCGTTGCCGTGAGATTGCCGCGCGTATGGGGGCAGAACTGCACAGCCCCGTGGTCAATAACATCTGGGTGCCAGACGGATCAAAGGATGTGCCTGTTGACCGGATGGCAGCGCGCCGCAGGCTAGAGGCATCGTTGGATGCGATGTTCGCGAAACCCTATGAAAAGGCGCATCTTCTGGATGCCGTTGAATCCAAGCTGTTTGGCATCGGGGTTGAATCAATGACCGTCGGCAGCCATGAATTCTATCTGGGCTATGCCATCCGCAAGAATAAGGTGCTGTGCCTTGATATGGGCCACTTCCACCCAACAGAGAATGTGGCAGATAAACTGTCCTCTGTCGCAATGTCGGTGGACCGGCTGTTGCTGCACGTCTCGCGCGCGGTGCGTTGGGACAGCGACCATGTGATCTTGCAAAATGATGACATTCTGGCGATGGCACAAGAACTGGTTTTTGCCGACCTCTTGGGGCGCACCCATATCGGCCTTGATTTCTTTGACGCGACGATAAGCCGCACAGCGGCATGGGTCATCGGCACGCGCAACATGCAGAAGGCA
>JAAFIJ010000056.1 GCA_013298675.1 Rhodobacterales bacterium
TTACCGAGAACCCACCGCGCGTGGTGCCTGAGGGTCTGGCGTGTGAGATCAACCTGTCTGCCTGGACCCTGCCGCCGGTGTTTCGGTGGTTGGCGACAACCGCGTCCATGTCAGAGCCCGAACTGTTGAAAACCTTTAACTGCGGCATCGGCATGATGGTCGTTGTGGCGGCCGATCAGGCAGATGCGCTGGCGGCCACTTTGCGCAATGCGGGTGAAGAGGTCAGCGTCTTGGGCCGAATCGTTGAAGGCGAAGGCGTCATCTACAAGGGCCGTCTTTTGTGAAACGGGTCGCCATCCTGATTTCGGGGGGTGGCTCTAACATGCTGGCGCTGTTGGCCAGCATGAATACCACGCCGGGGTGCATGCCGGTGCTGGTGGTGTCAAATGATCCAAACGCGACTGGCCTTGCGCGGGCGGCTGCCCAAGGGGTGCCCGTGACCGCCGTCGATCACCGCAGCTTTGGCAAAGATCGCAGCGGCTTTGAAGCGGCCTTGATCGCGCAACTGTCAGCGGCCAAGCCAGATATCTTGTGTCTTGCAGGATTCATGCGCATCTTAACCCCTGAATTCGTTCGGGTTTTTGAAGGGCGGATGCTGAACATTCATCCATCACTTTTGCCGAAGTATCCAGGGTTGAACACCCATGAACGCGCTTTGGCAGCGGGCGATGCTGAAGCTGGTTGCACGGTACATGAGGTTACGGCAGACCTTGATGCGGGTCCGATTTTGGGTCAGGCGCGCGTTCCTATCCTGCCTGATGACACCGCAGACACCCTAAGCGCGCGGGTTTTGGTGCAAGAACACCTGCTCTACCCGATGGTGTTGCACCGCTTCGCAACAGGTCAAAAAGACCCAATTTTCGCATAGCTTGTAGCGAAGGGTAATCCCACCTATAGCGAAGATGCGGGATGCCCCCGTGGCCCTGAACGAAAGTCGACCGATGCGCACCATTACCACGACCGAAGACCTCGCTGCCTTTTGCACAGCCGCCAAAGAACACCCCTATGTCACGATCGACACAGAGTTTTTGCGCGAACGGACCTATTGGTCAAAACTGTGCCTGATCCAATTGGCAATGCCGGGCGACGATGGTGATGCGGTTTTGGTTGACCCGATTGAGGGCAGCGCAATGTCGATGGAACCTCTTTATGATCTGTTCCGACATGAAGCCACGGTAAAGGTTTTTCACGCCGCGCGGCAAGATCTTGAGATATTTTTCGTTGAGGGCAACGTCTTTCCAAAACCATTGTTCGACACCCAAGTGGCCGCGATGGTCTGCGGGTTCGGCGAGCAGGTCGGCTATGAAACCTTGGTGCGCAAGATCGCGCGCGAGGATCTGGATAAAACCTCACGCTTCACCGATTGGTCGCGCCGTCCCTTGACCACTGCACAGCAAGAGTATGCCCTTGCCGACGTCACTCATTTGCGGGTGATCTATGAATGGTTGGCGGCACAACTGGTAAAAAATGGCCGTCAGAAATGGGTCGAGGAAGAACTGTCGATTCTATGCGACCCCGCGACCTATACCGTGACACCACAAGATGCGTGGCTGCGTGTAAAAACTCGCACCACTTCGGGGCGGTTCTTGTCGATCGTCAAAGAACTGGCGCGCTTTCGCGAACAGTATTGCCAAGACCAAAACATACCCCGTTCACGCGTAATGAAAGACGATGCGCTGTTAGAGCTGGCCTCAACCCGCCCCACTTCCATCGAAGATCTTGGCAAATCACGTTTGTTGCTGCGCGAAGGTCGCAAACCAGAGATCGCCGAAGGTATTTTGAACGCAATCAAAGCGGGCATGGAAACCAAGCCTGATGAGATGCCAAAGGTCGATGCATCGCGCGAACAACTGCAAGTGAACCCCGCCCTTGCCGATTTGTTGCGGGTCTTGCTGAAAGCCAAGTCGGAATCGCTGGGCGTGGCCCCAAAGCTGATCGCGTCAGCGTCTGAACTGGACGCGATTGCTGCCGGAGAGAGGGATATGGACGCCCTGAAAGGCTGGCGTGCCGAGGCCTTTGGCGACGATGCGATCCGTTTGTGCAAAGGTGAAATTGCTCTGTCCGCCAAAGGCAACGAAGTGCGGGTGGTCAAGCTTTAGCGAGCGCTGAGTCCCGCCGGTTAGCGCCCACTCGACAGGGCGTTGTTTGCCCCCTGAACGATCACTTTGGTCACCGAATTCAGCTTGAACGCCGAAATTGCATAAGCTGCCGTGATCTCACGCGAGGGTTGGTTCACCACGCTAGTTTGCGTAAGGGGTGGAAAGACGTGAAACTCCAGCGTCAGAACCCCGTTTTCGTCGATCGGCAAGGCGACCAATTCAGCGTCCCACCAGCCTTGGCTGGGCGGAAGTCCCGTGGCGCGCACGATGGCCCCGGTAGAGCTGCGTTCAACTTTGACCAGCAGAACCTGCGCCACTAACGGGCGTTGATCCACGGGTGCTTGGGTGGCCACATTCGCTTGCGCCTCTGGTTGACTGCGCCCAAACCAGTTCAAAGGATTGATCTTTGAATCGCGAAACCCGCCACAAGCGGACAAAGCTGTCATAGCGATCAAAGCAGCAGTCAGGGGAATGCGCATCGGGATGTTCCTTACGGTGGTGCCCATTGGGTAGCCCATGCAACGGGTTTTGAAAAGCGACTATAGGGACGGGTGCGAGATGGCTAATGCGGAGACAAGTGTTGGCATTTCAAACCTTTCGATAATGCTATGAATTTGTTCAATATCTTACACGGATAAGGCGGCGTGAACGGGCGAGTCCGTAAGCCGTCTTTCCGTGCCTGCTATTGGCTTGGAGGCTTGCCCACGAATCGCTGGACATGTGCCTGACCTCTGGACCTTTGCGACGCCGACGACTAGCAATGTCGCCAAGAACAGGAGACACGAATGGCCACGCCCGCCTTTGAAGAGATTGCCGAAACCTTCGCATTTATGGAGGATTGGGAAGACCGGTATCGCCATGTGATCGATCTGGGCAAGGCTATGCCTGCTCTAGATGACAACTTTAAGGTGCCTGCGCTTAAGGTTGATGGCTGCGCCAGTCAGGTTTGGCTTCGTCCGATGATCTCGGACGGTGTGTTTGATTTTCAAGGAGAATCGGACGCAATGATCGTGCGCGGATTGATCGCGGTCCTGCATGCCTTGTATTCTGGGGTGCCGACGGCCCAAGTGGGCGCAATTGATGCCCCTGCCGAATTGGGTCGCATTGGTCTGAACGAACATCTGTCTGCACAGCGGTCAAACGGTGTACGTGCCATGGTTGAACGCATCCGCAAAGTGGCAGCGGCGGCCTAACGCTCAAATTTCGGCGCAAGCCGCCTGACACCATGCCAAAGCCGCGGGCGACAGGCGCGGCGACAGCTTTTCCAATACCTCGGCGTGATAGGCGTTCAGCCACGCCCTCTCGCCCGCAGCAAGGGCCGCAATGTCGACCAGACGGCGGTCAAAGGGCACAAAGGTCAGCGTCTCAAAGCAGAGTTGTTTGCGGTTGTCACCAAGATCAGGGGCTGGCTGCACGACGATCAGGTTTTCCAGACGAATGCCAAACGCGCCTTCGCGGTAATAGCCCGGCTCATTGGACAGGATCATCCCCGGTTCCAGCGGCACTTCGGAAATCCGGCTGATGCGCTGGGGCCCTTCATGGACCGACAGAAAAGCACCCACCCCGTGGCCCGTGCCGTGGTCGAAATCCTGTCCATTCACCCAAAGTGCATAACGCGCGAGCGGGTCAAGATCGCGACCGCTTAACCCTACAGGCCAGCGCACCCGGCTGATCGCGATGGTGCCTTGCAGCACGCGGGTATAGCAGCTGCGCGCCTCGTCGCCCGGATCGCCAATGGCGACAGTCCGGGTAATGTCGGTGGTGCCATCCAGATATTGAGCGCCAGAATCGACCAAGAGCAGTTCATTCGCCCCGACCGCGCGGTTGCTATCATTGGTGACGCGGTAATGCATGATCGCGCCATTTGGTCCTGACCCGCAAATCGTATCAAAGCTGATGTCGTGAAGCACGTTGGTAGCGCGGCGAAACCCTTCAAGCGCGCGCACAACATCAATTTCATTCAGCCCAGCCTTGGGTGATTGCGCGTCCAGCCAGCATAGAAATTCCACCACCGCCGCCCCGTCGCGCAAATGCGCTTCGCGCATTCCGGCGATTTCAGCCGCGTTTTTGCAGGCCTTGGGCAAACGACACGGATCGTCGCCCCAAACTACAGTGGCAGTTCCTTTGCCCAACTCCATCGACACAGCAAGCGGCGCAGAGCTGCGGTCAACCAACACCTTGCCCGTCGCCCCGCGCAAGGCTGCGGCAAAGTCGGTCATCGGCAGGTGTGATACGCCCTCATCAAAATGGGTCTCAACTTGGGCGTCGATTTTTGCTGGATCAACGAACAGCACCACGTCGCCGTCCGCCTCTAGCAGGGCAAAGGCGTGCAAGATCGGGTTGCGCGGAACATCCGCCCCACGCAGGTTCAACAGCCAACACAGGCTATCAGGCAGCGTGATCACGGCGCAAGATTGGCCATTGGCGCGCAGCGCAGCGGAAAGGCGCGCCCGCTTGGCAAGGCTGCTTTCGCCAGCAAGCGTTTCTGGGTGCACAAAGGCGCGCCCCAGCGGTGGGGCCGGCTGATCGGGCCATATCGCATCGATGTAATTCGCCACAGGTTTCAGGGTCACGCCATGGCCGATCAAGGCTTTCTCAATCCGGTCAATCTCATCCGCGCTGTGCAGCCACGGATCAAACCCGATGACACCGCTGCCAAGATTGTCGCCTATCCAGTCACCCGGTTTCACTTCCGGCCAAGGAACCGGGGTGAAATGGGCCAGATCAACCTGACCTTTGACTTGCGTGCGGTAGCGGCCGTCGATGAAAACGCCTGCCAAGTCGGGCAAAACCACGCAAAACCCGGCCGAGCCGGTAAATCCGGTCAACCATTGCAAACGCTCATCCCGGGCGGCGACATATTCCCCTTGATGCACGTCAGCGCGGGGGATGATGAACCCCGACAGACCATCAGCGCCAAGCGCTTGTCGTAATTCAGCAAGACGGCCCGGACCTTGGTCGGGTGAGGCTTGGCTTTCAAAGGTTTGAAACATCATGGCCCCTATTTTTTGATTTTTGCCAGACACTTAGCCCGCTTTGCGCAGTCCCATAGAACGGGCGCGTTTTCTGGGGTCAGTGTCAAAAAGCCCAGCAAGCTGTTCGGTCATTGCCCCGGCCAGCTGTTCGACATCGGTGATGGTGACCGCGCGCTGATAATAGCGTGTCACGTCATGGCCGATGCCGATGGCGATCAGTTCCACAGCTTTTTTCCGCTCGACCATCGCGATCACGTCGCGCAGATGCTTTTCAAGGAAATTCGCCGGGTTGACTGACAAGGTGGAATCGTCGACCGGTGCACCGTCAGAAATCACCATCAAGATGCGCCGCGCCTCGGGTCGCGCCATCATCCGGCGGTGCGCCCATTCCAGCGCCTCACCGTCGATGTTTTCTTTCAAAAGGCCCTCTTTCATCATCAAACCCAGGTTGGGACGGACCCGACGCCATGGGGCATCTGCCGATTTATAGATGATGTGACGCAGATCGTTCAGGCGGCCCGGTTGTTGGTGGCGCCCTTGGGCAAGCCAACGCTCGCGGCTTTGCCCGCCTTTCCACGCGCGGGTTGTAAAGCCCAAAATCTCTACCTTGACCGAACAGCGTTCAAGCGTGCGCGCCAACACATCGGCGCAAATGGCCGCTATGGAAATAGGGCGACCGCGCATAGAGCCGGAATTGTCCAACAGCAAAGTCACACAGGTATCGCGGAATTCGGTGTCTTTTTCCTGTTTGAATGACAGCGGTGTCGTGGGATTGGCCACAACGCGGGCCAAACGCCCGGCATCGAGCGTGCCTTCTTCCAGATCGAACAACCAACTGCGGTTCTGTTGGGCCTGAAGGCGTCGCTGTAACTTGTTTGCAAGACGCGAAACCGCGCCCTTCAGGGGTTCCAACTGTTGGTCAAGATAGGCGCGAAGACGTTCCAACTCTGCCGGTTCGGCCAGTTCTTCGGCGCGAATTTCTTCATCAAAGTCGGTGGTAAAAACGGTGTAATGTGGATCTGCGTCGGAATAAGGGGCGGGGGCAGGCGGCTCTAGCGGAGCCTCGCCTTCGGGCAATTCCGCCTCGTCGCCCTGTTCCATATCTGCGCTGTCTTCCATGGTGACTTGCGCTTGGGATTGGTCGTCCTGATCTTCCTGACTTTGCTCGGGCGAGGCGTCGGACTCGTCTGTCTCTTCCTCTTGTGATCCTGCATCATCAGGGCTGTCTTGATCTTGCGCATCATCGTCCGCGCCGTCGTCCAGCGGGTCTGGTTGATCTGGGTCATCGCCCAACTGATCGCCGTAGCCTAGATCGGCGATCATTTTGCGTGCCAGACGTGCAAACGCAGATTGATCGGCCAAAACATGGTCAATGTTATCAAGTGTTTCGCTGGCCTGCTGTTCGATGAACCCGCGCCACAGGTTCATTATGTTTTCGGCAGAGGCTGGCAGATTTCGCCCCGTGGCAAGGCTGCGCACCAGATAGCCTGCTGCCACTGAAAGGGGGGCGTCAGCCTGATTGACGATCTGTCCGTAACCCTTACGGTCGGCTTCCCATGCGATTTTGGCATCAATATTGCCCGCAGTACCGGGCATGGCGCGCGCGCCCACAGCCTCGCACCGGGCGGTTTCCATCGCCTCATAAATCTCGCGTGCAAGCGCACCCGTGGGCGCATATTTCGCGGCGGTAGATTCATTGTGAAACTTGCGACGCAAGGCGAATGCGTCAGCGGTGCCGCGTGCAAGCAAAACCTCTTCGCGCGTCATGCGACGGCTGACCTGCGGCAGACGCACGCCTTCTTTGTTCATGCCCGCCGGATCAACCGAATAGGTCACCGTCATGTCCGGATCATTGGCCATGGTTTTGGTGGCCTCGGCGAGGGCCTTTTTGAATGGATCAGCGGGGTTGTCGGTGGGTTTGGTCATGCACAAGATAAATCATTCAACCGCATTGGGGGCAAGAGTGCGGATGGCATTTTTCCGACCCAAAAGAGGCAATCCTAACCTGTAAGGGTATTCGTAATACACTGTGCGCTTATGCGTAGGTCAGGGCGCGATTTTACCAAATTGCGATGTGGCGTGTCAAAGACGACAAGGTGCCACGAATTCCAACGAACACAAAGGACGTTGACCACAAATGTCAGTCACAAAACCAAAAATTGCTTTGATCATCGGCTCTACCCGCGCGACACGCTTTGCCGATATTCCGGCCCAGTGGATGCTGGCGCAGGCGCAAGCGCGCACCGACATGACGGTCGAACTTGTCGACCTGCGTGATTTTGACTTGCCGCTTTTTGCTGAAATGGCGTCAAATATGTGGGTGCCGTCGTCCGATCCAAAAGCCGTCGCTTGGCAAAAGAAAATCGGTGAGTTTGACGGCTATATCTTTGTTGTCGCCGAGTACAACCGATCAGTCACCGGCGCGTTGAAGAATGCCCTGGATCAAGCCTATGTCGAGTGGGGCCGCAAGCCAATGACCGCAATCGCTTACGGTGCTGTCGGTGGCACCCGCGCGCTGGAGCATCTGCGCAACATCTCGGTAGAATTGCAAATGGTGCCAACCCGCAATGCCGTGCATATCGGTGGTTCTGATTTCTTCGCCGTGCATCCGGGTATGGGCGGTTCAGGCAAAATGGCGGATATCGAAGCACATATTCTGCCAGCTGCCAAAGCGTCGCTGGATGATCTGGTCTGGTGGGCAAACGCCACGATGGCCGCGCGCGCCGTTTAAATCGCGACTTACAAACAAAGTGCGGCGCCTCGCAAGGGGCGCCGTTTTCCATTTGTTTTCCATGTTTTGATAGAGAGTAAATCGCGACCGAGGTGGATTGAGGTCACATACACGCTGACTTCAAGCGACTAGTCCAAAGGAACGGCATCATGTTCCATGAACGCGCTCACCTCTGGAATCCAGCGGGTTTGCACGAACGCAACATGCAGCGGATGTTCGTTATAGGCGTCATACGCCGCCTGATCGGCAAATGTCATCGACACGACGAAATCAAATTCATTCTTAGGACTGATCTCGCGGGCAACCGCGAAATCTTGCACGCCGGGAATAGCCTGCAATTCGCGCAGCGCCGCAAGAAAATCTGCCTCTGCCGCAGAACCCGCTGAATGCTTCAGCCGGAAAATCGCGGCGTGACGGATCATTTCATCGCCATTGATGCCGCGGACTCCGGCAATTCTTCGGCAAAACAGCGCTGGTAGAATTCCGCCACCGTCTGACGCTCCAACTCATCGCATTTGTTCAGGAAGCTCAAACGGAACGCATAGCCCACATTGCGGAAGATCTCGGCGTTTTCGGCCCAGTTCAGCACGGTGCGCGGCGACATCACGGTGGACAGATCACCGTTCATAAATGCCGTGCGGGTCAGGTCGGCCACGGTGACCATCTGCGAAATGGTCTTGCGGCCCTTTTCGGTATTGTAATGCGGGCGCTTGGCCAGAACGATTGCGGCTTCGGCGTCATGGCTAAGATAGTTCAACGAGGCCACCAGCGACCAGCGGTCCATCTGCGCTTGGTTGATCTGCTGGGTACCGTGGTACAAGCCCGTGGTGTCGCCTAAACCAACCGTATTGGCGGTGGCGAACAGGCGGAAAGACGGGTGGGGGGTGATAATCTCGTTCTGGTCCATCAGGGTCAGCTTGCCATCATGTTCCAACACGCGCTGAATGACGAACATCACGTCCGGGCGACCCGCATCATATTCATCAAACACGATCGCCACGGGGTTGCGCAGCGCCCAAGGCAAGATGCCCTCGTGGAATTCGGTTACCTGCTTGCCGTCGCGCAATTTGATCGCGTCTTTGCCGATCAGATCGATGCGTGAGATATGGCTATCAAGGTTGACCCGCACTGTTGGCCAGTTCAGCCGCGCGCCCACCTGTTCGATGTGGGTCGATTTGCCTGTGCCGTGATAGCCTTGGATCATCACGCGGCGGTTATAGGCATAACCAGCCAGAATCGCCAAAGTGGTGTCAGGGTCAAACTTGTACGTCGAATCAATCGCCGGAACCCGATCGCTCGGCTCTGCAAAGCCTTTGACCTTCATGTCGGTATCGATGCCAAACACGTCGCGAACAGAGACTTCTTCGGTAGGTTTCATCACGGTTTCCAGCATCAGATACAGCCTATGTCATAGAGGCGAGCCTTAGCGCCCGCACGTTCAGCGTTGTTTGTGGAACATATTGGCAGGGGCTGCAAGGGCTAGGGATCACGCAGCATCGCATCTTCGTGAGGCGACGAAACCTGTGGTTCAAATGATCCGTTTATCAGCTATGTTTTGATGTGCAGCCCATAGGAGATTTCCAATGCAGCGCCGTTTATTTCTGGCATCGACCATCGCGTCGACCTTCACGTTCGTTCTGGCGAGACCAAGCATTGCCGCCACGTTTGAGGTGACTTTAACCGAAGAAGAATGGCGTGCGCGTCTGACAGAGGCGCAATTTGCCGTCCTGCGAGAGGCAGATACAGAACGTGCCGGGTCAAGCCCGCTGGACACTGAACACCGTAAGGGCACGTTTTATTGCGCGGGCTGTGATCTGGCGCTTTACTCCTCGACCGCAAAATATGACAGCGGCACAGGCTGGCCTTCGTTCTATGAGCCTTTGGCGAACGCGGTGCAGACCCAAGCCGACGATGGGTTTTTTGGGTCAAGAACCGAAGTGCATTGCCGCCGCTGCGGCGGCCATTTGGGCCATGTGTTTGACGATGGTCCAGAGCCTACTGGAAAGCGCTATTGCATGAATGGCGTTGCGATGGTTTTCCGCCCCAGTTGATTGTTTCCTTATCGGGCGTAATGGGTTCAAGACCTTGTGGACAGTACAGGCATGCACCGCTAAACTTTGTAAAGCGGTCGCGTTTTGTCAGGAGCAGTCCCTTTGACCACCACATCGCCTACGCCTTTGGTCAGCCCGTCGCCCGCCTCACCTTTGACAAAGGCCGCAAGCCTGCAGGTGTTGCGTTTGCTAGAGGGGGAGCCGTCGGTTCAAAAGCTGGAGCAAGCTTTACGCCTGCTGGCGAAATGGCGATCTGAGCTGATATCCAATACCTTGTTGGAGCGGTCTGGTGATACCATCCTTGGTGGGCCGTTTGTGGGCATGAAATACCCCAATAAAGCGTCCGAAGGATCAAGGTCTGCGCGGCTTTTGGGGGCGTATGAGGCAAGTTTGGCGCCCGTGATCGAAGAAATCGTTGCGGGAAAATATCGCCAGGTGATCGATATTGGTTGCGCCGAGGGGTACTATGCGGTGGGCCTTGCGCTGCGGATGCCAAGGGCGCGCGTTTTGGCGCGTGACGCAAGTGCAAAGGCCCAAGCGTTGTGTGCAGCCTTGGCTGCGGTAAACGGAGTGGCAAGCCAAGTTCAGGTTGGCGGACTCTTTGGTCATGCCGATTTTGACATCTGTGAAACCACCAAAACCGTCGTGATTTGCGATGTTGAAGCGGCGGAGCTGGACCTGTTGGATCCCGCAAAGGCCAAAGGATTGCGCGCTGCAGACATCTTGGTCGAAGCGCATGATTGCATGCGTCCGGGGATCGCCGCCGAACTGCAACGGCGGTTTTCTGCGAGCCATGTGATCACGCTTCTGGGCCGCAAACTGGATGACAGCAGTTTGCCCGCTTGGATGGAGGGGCTGTCCGACCTTGACCGCCTGATTGCCCTTTGGGAATGGCGCACAGGGCCCACGCCTTGGCTTTGGATGGTGCGCAAATGAACGGCTCTGACCGAAACGCGGCCATCTGGTACGCGCAAGACGGATTTGATCCATCAACCAAAGGCATCAACGGTCGCCGTGTCGCCGGGGAAAGCTTTCTAAAAGGGTTTCTGCGCCACGCAGAGGTCGATGAATTTGTGTTTCTGACCAAACAGGCCGGGGAATTGGACCCGGTCAGGGCGCTTGCAGCAACCCTGCGGCCAAATGTACCCGTCCGGCCCGTAGCCTTGTTGCGCCCCAACCAGATTGCGCCCGTTTCAACCATCTTTTTTCCCAGCCCGAACTTTACCGCTGAAGCATGGCGGCGCGCACCCTATGGCACAGCGGCTTGGTCGGTCTGCGGGATCACGCATACGACGTCGACCGCCGCCGTGATGCAGGGTCTCTTTGATCTGCGCATGGCACCGGTCTGCGAATGGGACGCGGTAATTTGTACCTCTCAAGCAGTGTTCACTTCGGTCAGCTATCAGATGGACCTGATCGACAGCCATATGCGAAGCCACCTTCGGGTGAACCCACCGCCAAGACCGATGTTGCCGGTCATTCCGCTGGGTATTCACTGCGACGACTTTGTACCGGATGCCGCCAAAGGGGCTGCGTTGCGCAAACGTATCGGGGCAGGGGCCGAAGACGTGGTGTTTGTCACCATCGCGCGCCTGACCCCACATGAG
>JAAFIJ010000057.1 GCA_013298675.1 Rhodobacterales bacterium
GCACACAGTTTCACCAATACCTTGACGGGAACAGCCCCTTCCAAAAGCGAATGTTCTGTGTGGGTACGCAGGTGAATGAATCGGGGGGCGTTGCTCATCCCGCAACCCTATCGAAGGCAGCGGGGCTGTGAAAGCAGCAAAGCCGCTTATCGGCAAAACTTGAAACTGCTTCCCAATTAACCCGAAAAGTAATCCTTGCTCGAATCCTGCACAAAAGGCTTCCTATCCTCTGAGATAAGGGGCAAAAAAGGTCCCAAGGGCGCGTGTCTTGCTTTACGCCGCATCGGGCGAGCGCGCAAATGCCCTGAAATGGGGAGAAGGCGGCGGGTTAAAAGATGACCAAAGTTGCGTTTCTGCTGAACGGAACGCCGATCTGCATTGAGGGGCAGCCCCCAACGCGGACATTGCTGGATTACTTGCGCGAAACGCAGGGCCTTTGTGGCACCAAAGAGGGTTGCAACGAAGGCGATTGCGGCGCTTGCACCGTCATGGTCACCGATGATGCGGGCGTGCGGGCGCTGAACGCCTGCATCCTGTTTTTGCCGCAGCTTGATGGCAAAGCGGTGCGCACTGTCGAGGGCATCAGCGGGCCATCAGGCCAGATGCACCCGGTCCAGACCGCCATGGTTGAACACCACGGGTCGCAATGCGGATTTTGCACGCCGGGTTTTGTGGTGTCGATGGCCGTGGCCCATGCCAATGGGCAAACCGATCACGATACGACGCTTGCCGGTAACCTGTGTCGTTGCACAGGATATGCCCCAATCATTCGAGCGGCACAGGCGGCAGAGGCAAAAGTGGTTCCAGCGTGGATGATCACTGACGCGGCGCGATTGGCCGCTATGGGGCACGATGGCGGGTTAGTATCCGCCGTGGAGTTTCGCCCGACGACCACCGCTCAGCTTGCAGGTTGGTATCTGGCCAATCCGAATGCGACCTTGATTGCAGGTGCGACGGATGTGGGTCTATGGGTGACCAAACAGCTGCGTGACTTGACGCAAATTGCTTTTTTGAACGCCATTGCAGACCTTAAAGGCATCGAAACTGCGGGGGATCAGATCACCATCGGCGCGGGCACAACCATCACCGACTTGTTAGAAGCGATGCGCCCCGTGCATCCGTCTTTTGCCGAACTGCTGCGCCGCTATGCATCCGTTCAGGTGCGCAACGCCGCCACCATCGGCGGCAACATCGCCAATGGCTCGCCCATCGCTGACGCGCCACCTGCGCTGATCGCCATGGGGGCCAGATTAACCTTGCAACAAGGCGACACGCGCCGCGACATCGCCTTGGAAGACTTTTTTGTGGCGTACCGCAAACAAGACCGCCGCCCCGGCGAGTTTGTGCACAGCGTCACGATCCCGACCGCAGCCCCGTCGTTGCGGTGTTACAAGTTGTCAAAACGGTTTGACCAAGACATTTCCGCTGTTTGCGGCTGTTTTAACATCACGGTTAAGGCGGGTAAGGTCACATCCGCGCGCATCGCCTTTGGCGGAATGGCCGGAACACCGAAACGCGCCTTGACGGTCGAGGCGGCGCTGATGGGTCAGGCGTGGAATTTGCCCGCCATCACAGCAGCAATGGCGCTGTTTGGCACAGATTATCAACCCCTTAGCGATATGCGCGCCACGGGCGAATATCGGTTGCAGACCGCAAAAAACATGCTCGTGCGTTATTTCCACGATCTGGCCGGCGCGCCGGTTTCGGTGCTGGAGGTACAGTCATGAGCATCGGGAAATCACTTGCACACGACAGTGCCGCCCTGCATGTGCGGGGTGAGGCGCGCTATACCGATGATATTCCGTTGCCCGCAGGCGCGCTGCATTTGGCCTTTGGGCTGTCTACATGCGCGCATGGCGACATCACCGCGATAGACCTTGATGCCGTGCGCGCCGCCCCCGGTGTCATCGGCGTTTATGCGCAAGCCGATTGGCCCGAGATGCCAGATTGCAGCCCCTCGGCGCATGACGAACCGCTTCTGGCCGTGGACCAAGTGCATTATTTGGGCCAGCCGGTGTTTTTGGTCGCGGCCACCAGCCATCTTGCTGCGCGCAAAGCTGCCCGCTTGGGGCGCATCACCTATGCGGAACGCCCTGCCCTATTGACCGTGGATCAAGCTTTGGCTGCCAACAGCCGGTTTGAACAAGGCCCCGTCATCTGGGCCAAAGGTGACGCAAGCACTGCGATTGCCAATGCCCCGTTCCAATTGGACGGGAGTTTTGAGGTTGGCGGCCAAGAACACTTTTACCTCGAAGGTCAAGTCGCCGCTGCTTTGCCGCTGGAAGGCGGCGACATGCATGTCTACTCCTCTACCCAGCATCCAACCGAGATTCAGCACAAGGTTGCACATGCCTTGCACGTGCCCATGCACGCCGTGCGCGTTGAGGTGCGCCGTATGGGTGGCGGATTTGGCGGCAAGGAAAGTCAGGGCAACGCATTGGCCATCGCCTGCGCCTTAGTTGCACGCGCCACGGGTCGGGCGTGCAAAATGCGCTATGACCGCGACGATGATATGATGATTACGGGCAAGCGCCACGATCTGAAAATTCGCTACCGCGTCGGCCATGATGCCGAGGGGCGGATCTTGGGGCTAGAGTTCACACATCTGGTACGCTGCGGCTGGGCGCAGGATTTATCCTTGCCAGTTGCCGACCGCGCCATGCTGCACTCTGACAACTGCTATCATTTGCCGCACATCCGCATTGAAAGCCACCGTCTGAAAACCAACACGCAAAGTGCGACGGCCTATCGCGGCTTTGGTGGTCCGCAAGGGATGATCGGGATTGAACGCGTGATGGACCATGTGGCCCATGCGACCGCCCGCCCCCAATTAGAGGTACGGCGGGTCAATTTTTATGCATCGATGGATCAGGCGGGCGCGCCACAACAATCCACCCCGTTTCACATGCCCGTTGAAGATTTCATCGGCCATGAGCTGGTGGCGGCTTTGGAAACCAGTGCCGACTACCGCGCGCGACGCGCCGAAATAGCGGCATGGAACGCCACAAGTCCCATTCTTAAACGTGGCATTGCGCTTACCCCGGTGAAATTCGGCATCTCCTTTACGCTGACCTTTCTGAACCAAGCAGGGGCTTTGGTGCATGTTTATCAAGACGGGTCGATCCACCTGAACCACGGTGGCACTGAAATGGGTCAAGGGCTGAACCAAAAAGTGGCGCAAGTGGCAGCGTCGGTTTTCGGCGTACCGATGGAGGTGGTCAAGATCACCCCGACTGACACGGGCAAAGTGCCCAATACCAGTGCGACGGCGGCTAGCTCTGGCTCTGATCTGAACGGCATGGCGGTGCAAGCAGCCTGCGAAACGATCCGGGCGCGCATGGCTGATTTTGTGGCGCAAAAGTTTTCTGTGGACGCCAAATCGGTGCGGTTCGCAGGCGGGCAAGTCAAAGTGGCAGGCGAGGCCTTTGCTTTTGCCCAAGTGGCGGCTTGGGTCTATCAGGGCCGGGTGTCGCTGTCGTCCACCGGGTTTTACGCAACACCGAAAATAACGTGGGACCGGGTCAAAGGGTCGGGTCGCCCATTTTTGTACTTTGCTTACGGGGCGGCGGTGACCGAAGTGGTAATCGACACTCTGACCGGCGAAAACCGGATCTTGCGCGCCGATCTTTTGCACGACACCGGCACCTCGTTGAACCCAAGTCTGGACATCGGCCAAGTTGAGGGGGCCTATGTGCAAGGGGCGGGCTGGTTGACCACGGAAGAGCTGGTTTGGGATGAAAAGGGCGATTTGCGCACGCACGCCCCCAGCACATATAAGATCCCCAGCTGCTCTGACAGGCCACGGGTGTTCAACGTGGCCTTATGGGACAAACCCAACCGTGAGGCGACGGTGGGCAAATCAAAGGCTGTGGGCGAGCCGCCGTTCATGTTGGGAATTTCGGCCTTTTTCGCGTTATCAGATGCCGTGGCTGCCTGTGGCGATGGATCGGTCTACCCTGCCCTTGACGCCCCCGCGACACCAGAACGCGTGTTGATGGCCGTGCAAAGGCAGCATGATGTTTGACCTCGATGCCTTGACCATTGCTGTTGACGCCCATGGCCGTGTCGCGCGTCTGGTCGTGGTGGCCTATGACGGCAGTGCACCGCGTGAAGTGGGGGCGGCCATGTTGGTCTGGGCTGCGGGACAATCAGGCACCATCGGCGGCGGGGTGTTGGAATGGCAAGCCATTCAGCGCGCGCGTGACATGCTGGGTTTGGGTGGCACCCGTCTTGAACGCACAGCATTGGGCCCCAATCTTGGGCAGTGCTGCGGCGGGGCGGTTAGCGTTTTGACAGAAGTTTATGACACGCAAACGTTGCCCGTGGGCAAAGCCGGCCTGATTGTCCGCCCGGCTGGGGACCGACACGGTCAACCACAACATATGCCGTTGGCAGTCAAACGAAGCCTTGCTGCCGCTCGCGGTCAGGGAATGCGGCCACCTCCGCAATTGATCCAAGGCTGGTTTATTGAACCCGTTGCCCAACCGCAGCGTGACATTTGGATATGGGGGGCGGGCCATGTAGGGCGCGCATTGGTTGGGGTTCTTGCCGCTTTGCCCGACGTCGCAATCACATGGATCGACGTTGACACTGACCGCTTTCCCACAAGTGCGGCCGCAAATGTGCGGATATTACCCGTGTCTGAACCTGAACGCGCAGTCCCTCTCGCACCCAAAAGGGCCGAGCATTTGATTGTCAGCTATTCACACGCGCTTGATTTGGCGTTGTGTCATCTGTTGTTGGGCCATGGCTTTTCGACTTGCGGTTTAATCGGATCGGCAACCAAATGGGCTCGGTTCAGGTCACGTTTGTCTGCCCTTGGTCATGCGCATAACAAGATTGATCAGATTATTTGCCCGATCGGTGATCCTTCTATGGGAAAACACCCGCAAGAGATTGCTATTGGCGTTGCAGCAGCGATGATCAGACCAAAGGTTCTGGACTTGCGACAGGAGATTGCGGGATGACGGAAAACCAACGTCCATTGTTGTTGCAGGTCAGTGGCATCACCAAGGCCTATCCCGGCGTGATCGCCAACTCGGATGTCAGCTTTGCGATTGGCACTGGTGAGGTGCATGCTCTGTTGGGCGAAAATGGTGCTGGCAAGTCGACGCTTGTCAAAATGATCTATGGGTTGGTGAAACCGGACAGCGGCACGATGACATGGCGCGGCGCGGCCTATGCGCCCTCCGAGCCGCGCGCGGCGCGGGCCAGCGGTGTGGCGATGGTGTTTCAGCATTTCAGCCTTTTTGAGGCTTTGAACGTCGCAGAGAATGTGGCCCTTGGCATGGAAAATCCACCCGGCATGGGGGCGCTTGCCGCCAAGATCAAAGAGGTTTCGACAGCTTACGGTCTGCCGCTTGACCCTGCTCGCATGGTGGGCGACCTGTCTGCCGGAGAGCGGCAGCGCGTTGAAATCATTCGCTGTTTGCTGCAAGATCCCAAACTGTTGATCATGGATGAACCGACAAGCGTGCTGACCCCGCAAGAGGTAGAGATCCTGTTTCGTACCTTGCGGCAATTGGCGGCCGAAGGGACCTCAATTCTGTACATCAGCCACAAATTGGAAGAAATCCGCAGCCTGTGTGATTCCGCCACCATTTTGCGGCGTGGCAAAGTCGTGGGCAGTTGCATACCGCGCGACCGAACTGCGCGCGAAATGGCCGAACTGATGGTTGGGGCGGTTTTGACTCCCCCCGAACGCGGAGCGAAAAAGGATTGGGGCGACGACAAACCAGCGCTAGAGGTGATCGGACTGAACGCCACCTCGCCAATCGCGTTTGGCACATCGTTGAAAGATATCAGCTTTGCAGTAAATCGCGGTGAGATTTTGGGCATTGCCGGCGTGGCAGGCAATGGGCAAGTTGAGCTGCAACTGGCGCTGTCAGGCGAAATTACCTCGGCCAATGGCATGGTGATGGCGCACGGTGTCGCGATTGGGGCGCATGGCCCAATTGATCGGCGCGAGATCGGTTTTGTCGTGGCCCCCGAAGACCGGTTAGGGCACGCGGCAGCCCCGGATATGAGTCTTGTTGAAAACGCCTTTCTAACGGGTGCAGTGCGCCAAGGCCTGACGCAGCGCGGCTTTGTCGACTGGCCAGCAACCCGCGCTTTTGCAGACCAGATCATCCAGACCTACGACGTACGCACGCCCGGCAATCATGTTGCGGCCCGCGCGCTGTCGGGTGGAAATTTGCAGAAATTCGTCATTGGGCGTGAATTGCTGCAATCGCCCGATGTGATCGTGATCAATCAACCTACCTGGGGTGTGGATGCCGCCGCGGCGGCAGCCATCCGGCAGGCGATCCTTGACCGCGCAACGGCGGGTGCTGCCATTATCGTGATCTCGCAAGACCTTGATGAGTTGTTGGAATTGTCCGACAACTTTGCCGTGTTGAACGAAGGCCGCCTTTCGCCGCCGCGTCCCGTTAAGGGGCTGAGCATCGATGAAATCGGCCTGATGATGGGCGGCGCGCATGGCGCGCAGGCGGTGGCGCATGTTTGATTTCGCAACGAAAACCGGGAGACACCTCGCATGATCCGTTTGGAAAAGCGCCCCCTTCCGTCACAGTTTTGGCAAGTGGCCACCCCTATCGTTGCAGTTATTATGACGATGTTCGCTGGCGGGTTGATGTTTGCGACTTTGGGTAAGAACCCGATTGAAGTGATCCGCACCATCTTTTGGGACCCGCTGTTTGGTGAATTCGCGTGGTATTTGCGCGGACAATTGATGGTCAAAGCGGGACCGCTGATCTTGATCGCCATTGGCCTGTCTCTGGGGTTCAGGGCGGGAATTTGGAACATCGGTGCCGAAGGTCAATACATCATGGGGGCGATCTGCGGTGCGGCCGTGGGACTTGCGGTTTTTCCCACCGAGAACCGATTGATTTTTCCTGTGATGATTGTCGCCGGGGCGTTTGGCGGATGGGCTTGGGCGATGATCCCGGCGATTCTGAAAACCCGTTTCAACACCAATGAAATCCTGGTTTCCTTGATGCTGGTTTATGTTGCCCAGTCCATTTTGGCGATGGCGGCACTTGGATTTTTGCGCAATCCCGAAGGATCAGGTTTCCCCGGCAGCCGCAACTTTTCCAGTTATCCAGCGGCGGCCAACCCCGAAATCATTGCGGGATCAGGTTTGCATTGGGGGGGCGTGTTTGCCCTGATCACGGCGGGCTTGCTGTATATTCTGTTACAACGCCATATTCTTGGCTTTCAGATCAAACTGGCGGGTCAAGCCCCCCGCGCTGCACGGTTTCACGGTGTTGTGCCTGAAAAGCTGGTGGTGCTGTGCATGGGACTTTCCGGCGCGCTGGCGGGATTGGCGGGGTTGTTTGAGGTGACAGGTCCGGCAGGTCAAATCAGCATCGATTTCAACGCCGGCTATGGTTTTACCGCGATTATCGTGGCGTTCTTGGGCCGGTTGAACCCGCTGGGCATCGTCCTTGCAGGGCTATTGATGGCGCTGACGTATATCGGGGGCGAAATGGCTGCGACAAATCTGGGTTTGCCCTCGGCGGCAGTTCAGGCGTTTCAAGGAATGCTGCTGTTCTTCCTTTTGGCCATTGATGTGATGTCAAATTATCGTCTACGGCTGAAAAGCACCGCTGCAAAAATGTTGGGGGTGAAATGATGGATTTTGGCGGTATCAACCCGGCCATCCTGATCGCGTCACTTATGGTCGCATCGGTGCCTATCATGCTTGCAGCGTTAGGCGAATTGGTGGTCGAGAAATCGGGCGTCCTGAACCTTGGGGTCGAGGGGATGATGATCATGGGGGCGATTTGCGGATTTATAACTGCGGTCAAGACCGGCAATCCCTATCTTGGTTTTCTGGGCGGGGCGGCCGGGGGTGCGGCGCTAAGCCTGATTTTTGCCTTTCTGACCCAAAGCCTGTTGGCCAATCAGGTGGCCACAGGTCTGGCGCTGACCATGTTCGGGCTGGGACTGTCAAGCCTGATGGGCCAAGGGTACAATGGCATCAAACCTCCGCTGACAGGTGTTGTGCCCTTTGGCCCGTTGCGTGATATTCCCGGGATCGGGCGTATGCTGTTCAGCCATGACTGGATGGTCTACTTTTCCATCGGGGTCGTGGCCGCAACTTGGTATGTGCTGAAATATACCCGCACCGGTCTGATCATCCGTGCGGTGGGTGAAAGCCATGATGCGGCCCATGCGCTGGGGTATAAGGTTAACCGAATTCGTCTGATGTGTATCCTCTTTGGTGGCGCAATGGCTGGGTTGGGCGGCGCATATATCAGCCTGATCCGCGTGCCCCAATGGACCGATGGAATCACTGCTGGTGCGGGTTGGATCGCCCTTGCTATCGTGGTCTTTGCAAGCTGGAAACCACTGCGCGTCTTAATCGGTGCTTATCTTTTTGGCGGCATCACTGTTTTACAGCTAAATTTGCAGGCGGCAGGCTCGGCCATACCTGTCGAATACTTGTCGATGTCACCATATCTGATAACCATTCTTGTGTTGGTGATCATGTCATCTGGAAAGGGTCGGACAGCTTTGAATGCGCCAGCCGCTTTAGGCCAGAATTTCCACGCCTCTCGATAGTGGGGCCAATAAATCAAACCGGGGCGGCTGCCGCCCCTCAATTTACGGGGAGTTACCGAATGCTTAAAAGAACCCTACTTGCGACTGCGGCGCTTGGCCTTGGCCTGGCATTTGCAGGCGGTGCAAATGCGATGGACAAAGTAAAGGCGTGCTTCGTCTATGTTGGTCCTGTGGGCGACGGCGGCTGGACATTCCAGCATGACCAAGGGCGTCTTGATGTGATCGCCGCTTTTGGCGACAAAGTGGACGCCTCGACCTTTCAGGAAAACGTCCCAGAGGGCGCGGATGCTGAGCGGGTTTTGACCCAGATGGCCTTGGGCGGCTGTAACATCATCTTCACAACGTCTTTTGGCTATATGGACGCGACAAACGCAGTTGCCGCCAAATTCCCAGACGTCAAGTTTGAACATGCAACCGGCTACAAGCGCGACAGCGCCAACGTGTCGACCTATAACGCCCGCTTCTATGAAGGCCGGGCCGTAACGGGCACCATCGCTGGCCGCATGACCAAGTCGAACAAGATCGGCTACATCGGTTCTTTCCCGATCCCAGAGGTTATTCAGGGCATCAACGCGTCGTTCATTCACGCCAAGAAAGTAAACCCAGACGTCACCATGTCAATCGTTTGGGCCTACACTTGGTTTGATCCGGCGAAAGAGGCTGACGCCGCAAAAGCTCTGATCGAGCAAGGCGTCGACGTCATTCTGCAGCACACCGATTCCACCGCGCCATTGGCAGAAGCAGCCAAAACACCCGGCGTGATCGGCTTTGGTCAGGCATCTGACATGGCAGAGTACAAGCCAAGCCCACGCGTTTCGGCCATCATCGACAACTGGGGCCCTTACTATGTCGAACGTATCGGCGCGCTTTTGGACGGCACATATGAGCAAAAAGATACATGGGCCGGCATCGGTGGCGGTGAAGTGAAAATCGGTGATATCACCGAAGCGGTTCCAGCAGAGGTCAAAGCCGAAGCAGAGGCGCTGGCAGCATCGATTGGTGACGGATCCTATCACCCCTTCACCGGTCCTTTGAACAAGCAAGACGGCTCGCCTTGGTTGGCAGACGGCGTTGTGGCAAATGACGGCGAACTGGCAGGCATGATGTTCTACGTCGAAGGCATTGTGGGCGATATCCCACAGTAAATCTCGCAGACCTTGTCAAAGAATCGGAATTGGCCCGAGGCAACCGCCTTGGGCCTTTTCATTTGGCCGTTGCTTTGGCACGGTGCCGAAGGGGGCAACAGATGCCCCGATGACCAGCAACAAACCGGTAGGATGCAGCATGTACGATTATGTCATCATTGGCGGCGGGATCGCTGGCATCTCAACCGCTGCGCGACTTTCGCATTTGGGCAAGGTGGTCTTGCTAGAGGGCGAGGCGCAACTCGCCTATCACGCTTCGGGCAGGTCGGCCGCCCTCTATGAGCCGCGATATGGCTTGGCACCGGTGGTCGCGTTGTCCATGGCGTCGGGGGCGTTTTTCAATTCGGTTCCGAACCTGTTGTCACCACGCGGCCTGATGATCCTCGCCAAAGAAGGAGAGGATCTGGCCTTTGAACATGACATTGCCACCATGGACATGCCCGAAATCAGCGTCGAAGCAGCGCGCGAGATCGTTCCAGTTATCAATCCGGATGTCGTCAAACGTGCCGCATTCGCAACCCACGCATGGGACATCGACACAGATCTTTTGGTACAAACCTTTGTCAAAGAGGCCCGCGCGAACGGTGCCGAGATTTTGACCAAAGAGCGGGTTCTTGCAATCGAAAAGACCTCGGCGGGGTGGCGCGTGAACACCCAAAGCGGTGAGTTTCGCGCAGCAATCCTTGTGAATGCCGCGGGCGCATGGGTCGATGAAATTGCAGCGATGGCCGGGGTCAAGCCCCTGGGATTTCAGCCAAATCGGCGGTCGATGGCACGCATCCCTGCCCCCGGCGGTCATGATGTTTCACACTGGCCGATGGTGTTTGGGTGTGGCGAGACATGGTACGCAAAACCTGACGCGGGGGCACTGATCGTCTCGCCTGCCGAAGAACACCCGATGGCGCCGCATGACGCCTTTGCCGATGATATGGTCTTGGCAGAGGGGTTGGCGCGCTATGAGGAAATGATGACAGAGCCTGTCACGCGGCTGATTGCCAATTGGGCTGGACTGCGTACATTTTCGCCAGATCGGGTGCCGGTCATCGGATTTGACCCTGCCGAGCCTGCATTTTTCTGGGCTGCAGGTCAGGGTGGGTATGGGTTTCAGTCCTGCGATGCGATCAGCCGGTTGATTGCCGAACTTGTTGCAGGCAAACTCTCAAGCTTTACGCCAGAACTGGTCGCTGCATTGAACCCGGGTAGGTTCTGAAACGCCTTTCGATCCCGGTCACTTATCATTGCGCCCGATGATTCGGCGTGTTCGGATCGTGGCGGTAACGGCGTAGCCTGTCCGCTTAGACGGCAATAAACGACAAAAGCGGTCGCTGGTGCAGACTGGCACGCTGTGCTGCGGTCAGATACGGCGGCTCGGTAAGGGTCCCACCCGCATCCAACTGCCAGAGCTTACACAAACAACCTTTGGGACTGCCGCGCCCGTCAAAGAGCGCGGCCGCGACTGGCCAATTGTCCGGGATAACAGCGCGAAAGGATCAGTCGGTGCTGCCCATTCCCTTATCCGTCGATGCGGATCCGCGCGTTTGACGGGTCAAACGGGCTGTCTTCGACCACCACGGCATCCCA
>JAAFIJ010000058.1 GCA_013298675.1 Rhodobacterales bacterium
GAGGCCGAGTAATGGCCGGTCAAATAATGTTCTAGCTGGCGTTCAATATCGCCCAGCAGCGACGATGCGCCAAAGCGGAAGAGATCAGGTTGCAGCCACGGATGGCCCAATTCGTCCTTCATCAAGGCCAGATAAAGCAGTGCGTCTTTGGCCTTGGCGATACCGCCGGCAGGCTTATAGCCAACTTTGATCCCCGTCCGCATTTCATAGTCACGGATGCAGCGGATCATTGTCAGGGTCACGGGCAGGGTGGCATTCACCCCCTCTTTTCCCGTTGAGGTTTTGATGAAATCCGCACCCGCCATCATGCAGATCAGGCTGGCCCGCGCCACATTGCGCAGGGTGCCCAACTCTCCGGTCGCCAAAATCGCTTTGACATGGGCGTCGCCACAAGCCGCGCGCATCTGCGCCATTTCATCATAAAGCGCTTGCCAGTTTTGTGTCAGCACATGGCGGCGCGAGATGACGATGTCAATTTCGCGCGCCCCGGCCCGCACGCTTTCGCCAATTTCGGCCATGCGCAGATGCAGCGGCGACAGACCAGCAGGAAACCCGGTCGATACCGCAGCGACAGGAATATTCGTGCCCTCCAGCGCGCGTACGGCAACTTCAACCATATCGTGATAGACACAGACCGCCCCGGTGGTCAGACCTTGCATGCCCAACTTCTCTAGCATCCAAGGGGCCACAGGTTGGCGCGCCTTTGCACACAACCGTTGCACCCGGCCCGCCGTATCGTCGCCCGACAGCGTGGTCAGGTCGATCAGGCTGATCGCCTTCAAGAGCCAAGCCGCTTGAAACTCTTTCTTGACCGAGCGCCGCCCGCCAAGCGTCGCCGCGCGCCGCTCTATCGCAGAGGTATTGGCCTGAACCGATGCTACCCAATCAAGATCAAGCGGCATGCCCGGATTGCGCAGATGCGTGACCTGCGGCAGTTGGCTTTTGGCCGATCCACTTTCGGTTTCAATCTGGGACTGTTGAGTCAAGGTTTGCATGGCACTTGGGCTCCACCATCAAGGGTTGGTGTCAACTTGACGTATCATGGCGGTATCTGGCAAGGGGCGCTGCCAAGGCTGGACGGATTTTTACCGATTAGTCAAAACTAGTGTCGGCGGCGCATCGGACCGAGCCGAGACCAAAGCAATACCAATTGGATCGTAAACCTTGTAAGTCCTGCCCCGAATTGTGCCGTCTGTGATTTGTAAATTGACGCTGGCTTGCATATATTGTCCATGTCGGTGAAGGGCAGCGCTGCAAACATGCGGCGATGAACACTATTTTTGGAGGCGCATAGATGCCCGAAGTTTCCTTTGTCACCCATTGGGCGGGCATCACCTCACTCATCATCTTTTTGGTGGCCTATGTGGCCGTGGTGTTTGAAGACACCATTCACATGCGCAAATCCAAGCCGGTCTTGATTGCGGCGGGGCTGATCTGGGCCTTGATTGGAATTGCCTTTGCCGCTTCCGGTCAATCTGATCTGGCGCATGAGCGGGCGATTGAAATCATTGGTGAGTATGGCGAGCTGTTCCTGTTTTTGCTGGTCGCAATCACCTATGTGAACGCGTTGGAAGAACGCCGGATGTTTGAGGTGTTGCGCGCCAGAATGGTGGCTGCGGGGTTGAATTACCGACAGTTGTTCTTGCTTACCGGGGCACTTGCCTTTTGTCTGGCAGGATTGTTGGACAACTTGACGACGGCGCTGGTGATGGGGGCGGTTGTTATTGCCATTGGTAAGACCTCGCCGAAATTTGTGACCATTGGCTGCGTTTCGGTCGTGGTCGCGGCCAATGCGGGGGGGGCGTTTTCGCCGTTTGGCAACATCACCACGCTATTGGTCTGGCAGGCGGGCAAAGTCCACCTGACCGAATTCTTTGCCCTGTTCGTGCCCGCGCTGGTGAATTGGGTGATCCCGGCCGGGATTATGTATTTTGCCGTGCCAAAAGATAAACCCGCCATGCAAAAAGAAAAGGTGACGGGCAAGCCGGGGATGATCGGCGTTGCAGTGCTGTTTGGCTTGACCATTGCGACTGCTGTCAGTTTCAAGAACTTCCTGCATTTACCGCCCGCGATGGGAATGATGCTGGGCCTCGGTTATTTGCAGATGTGGTCTTATTATCTGACCCGGACAGGCACGCGCAAAGACGACACGGAAATGGTGCTGGACAGTTTCAATGAGATTCAGCGCGTGGAATGGGACACGCTGCTGTTTTTCTTTGGCATCATTTTTGCCGTCGGCGGGCTTGGGATGCTGGGCTATCTGGGGGTCATGTCAGACGCGCTTTATGTTGGGTTGGGGCCAACGACTGCGAATGTGATTATTGGGGCCTTGTCGGCAATCGTCGACAATATTCCGCTGATGTATGCCGTGCTGACGATGGATCCGGTGATGTCACATGGTCAATGGTTGCTGATCACACTGACCTGCGGGGTAGGGGGGTCGATCTTGTCAATTGGATCGGCAGCGGGCGTTGCCTTGATGGGGCAGGCCAGGGGCATCTATACGTTCATGTCGCACCTGAAATGGTCATGGGCGGTGACGCTGGGATATATCGCGTCAATCTACACTCATCTGTGGATCAATGCGGCGTTGTTTTAGCGGGCGAATGGGGGCGCGTGATCAGATCGCGCGGCCAGCAGCGTTCTTGTCGATCATATAGCGCTGCGATAGGGGGATGGCGGCGGCACCCAAGCTGCGTGCTTCGGCACCAACAGAGCCTTGGCGAATGACTGGGGGCGATACGCCTGCAAGGTCCATGCGGTGCAGGGCATCATGGGTGCGCTTGACAATCTCTGCCCGTACCTCAACCGGCATCCAGCCATCGATGATCACCGCTTCCAATTCGATTAGGGCGGCGGCTGACAAGGCGGCAGAGGCAAGACCCTCGGCCACGCCGTCGATCCAATCTGACAGAATTTGCGGGCTGACGTTCCAAGCGTCGGGACTCTCCCACAAGAAATCCGAAGGCTCACCCACCGCGGTCATCGCATCGGCCAGTGCTGACATCGAGGCCACGTTCAGCAAACGGCGCATCTTGCCATCGGAACCGCCGGGCACGGGCATCGGACCTACGCCCGCAGCATTCCCGGTGCGCCCAAGATATAGCTGACCGTCCAGCACCAACCCACCACCGATGAAATAGCCAAAGTAAAAATAAAGAAAATCCTTGGGCCGATCGCCAGTGCCAAACACCAATTCCGCGCCGCAAGCAGAGGTCGCATCATTTTGCACATAGACCGGCAAGCCGTTGGTACAGGCGACCAATTCGGCCTGAATGTCGCGCTCTTTCCAAGCGTCCATTTCCTGTTGCGGTGCACCGATGAACTGCACCCAGTTCCACAATTGGAATGGCATGGCCACGCCCAAACCGCTGATCCGTGGGCGCAGATTAGGGGGCAAAAGCTCTGACAGGATCGGCAAGGTGCGGGTGACGAAAGCCACTACGGCATCAGGAGTCGGAAAGCGGTAAACTTGGCGCTGCAGGCCCAGCACATTGCCCAGAAAGTCGATCAAGGTCAGATCAACCGAGCGCCGTCCAATCTTTAGCCCCAGAAAAAATGCGCCGTTAGCAGCCAGGGACATTGGGACCGATGGTTGACCAATGCGGCCCCGCACCGGAGTGCCACGCAGTAAAAGACCGTCAGCCTCTAATCCGCGCATGATGACAGAAACGGTTTGCGCCGATAGCCCAGTGATGCGCGCGATGTCGGATTTGGCCAATGACCCATGCTGGCGCACCAAAGACAGCACCAAGCGTTCGTTGTGGTCGCGCATGCCCGACTGGTTCGTGCCGCGAAACCCAACGTCCTCGGCTCCGCCTTTTTCAAGGAGGGTGCCTTTATCGAGGAAGATGTCGGCACCCATCGGCATTTGGGATCCTTAGCTGGGGTGGCGGTTCAAAACGCCTTTGCGCAAAATCACGTTTGCATAAAGCGCCATTTCGGATGTGGCAACGATTGCAAAGGCATTGCGGATTTGAGGATACAGTTGGTCGCCAGAAAGCGCCGTCACCATAAAGTTTTGTCCGCAATCACGGCAAATCGCCTCAATCTGCTGATGAATGGGGCCACTTTGAGCGGGATCATTCATATGAGAGGCGCGAAACGCTGCCTCGACCGGCAAAATCTTGGTGACTGCGGCCAACATGGTCACAAGATCAATCCCGTCTGCGCGCACGACGCGCTTGCCATGCTCCACCGCCGGATAGTTTCCGTCGACCAAAGCGATTTCGTCGCCGTGCCCCATAGCGCGCAAAATCTGCAACAGGTCAGGGCCAAGAACGGGAGGAATGCCGATCAGCATAGGAAAAGACGCTTTCTGGATGGGCACGATTCTGGACGCGCACAGTCTAAGTTAGAGTGCAGACTGGGGCGATTGATGACCGCTGTCAATAATAAATCACTCTTATTTAATTAACTTGACGTGACGGAGGGAATCAGTTCATCTAGGCTCATCGCTGGGCCATGCTGGTTGTGCGACGAGAATTCTAAACGGGGGAATTTATCCCCTTTCCTTGGGAGGACTACCAATGAAATTCACCACCAAAGCACTGCTTGGTGCTGCCACGCTCGCACTGTTCGCAGGCGCTGCTTCGGCTGGCGATCTGGCTTGCCTGATCACCAAGAACAACACCAACCCCTTCTTCGTAAAGATGAAAGAGGGCGCTGAGGCTGCTGCAACAGCTGCTGGCATGGACTTCCAAGCCTACGCTGGCGAAAAAGATGGCGACGCTGCTCCACAGATCACCGCAATCGAAAACTGCGTTGCTGCTGGCGCCAAGGGTATCCTGATCACCGCGTCGAACGACTCGGTTGGTCCAGCTCTGAAAGCTGCTCGCGCTGCTGGCATCTTGGTTATCGCACTTGATACCCCACTTGCAGACGCAGAAGCTCAAGACATGACCTTTGCAACCGACAACTTTGAAGCTGGTTTGCTGATCGGCAAATGGGCTGCAGCGACTTTGGGCGCTGAAGGCGTTGCAAATGCCAAAATCGGCATGCTCGACATCAACAAAGACAATATCTCGGTTGACGTTGCACGTGACACTGGCTTCCTCGTCGGCTTCGGCATCGAAGTTCCTGACTTGACCGTGATGGGTTCGGAAACCGACCCACGCGTCATCGGTCACGAATCGTCGGGCGCTAACCCAGAAGGCGGCGTGACTTCGGTTGAGAACCTGCTGGCCAAAGATCCAGACATGAACGTGGTTTACACGATCAACGAACCAGCGGCTGAAGGCGCGTTCCAAGCCCTGACCAAAGCTGGCAAAACCGGCGTTCTGGTTGTGTCGGTTGACGGCGGTTGCCCAGGCATCGCTTCGGTCAAAGCCGGCGTGATCGGTGCGACCTCGCAGCAGTACCCGCTGAAGATGGCGTCTTTGGGCATCGAAGCAATCGCAGCTTTCGCTAAAGACGGCACCAAGCCAGCTGCTTCCGAAGGTCTGTCGTTCTTCAACACCGGTGTGAACCTGGTGACCGACCAGCCAGCCGAAGGCGTTCCTTCGATCGACAGCACCAAAGGCACCGAGCTTTGCTGGGGCTAATCTAACCTCAACAAACGATTGATTAAGCAAAGGGCGACGTTACAGTCGCCCTTTGTATATCCGGCGCATAGATCGCGCTGTATCCAATGTCAGCCAGGGGGATGGGTAACGCAATGAGCGACCAAGGGGCACCAACCAAAACCATTTCAGATTTTGAGGCCAAGTTGGCAGAAGCTGATAAAACAGTCGCCAGCTTTGCAAAAGATGACAAGTCATTGACGCATTTGGCGCGGTCATTTCTGCGCAGCTATCCGACAATCATTCCCGCGCTGATCCTAGTCCTTAGCATCTTGGCATTTGGCATTGCTGCGCCCCGGTTTCTGGGGCCAGGCGCATTGTCGACAGTTTTGCAGCAGGTGACGGTGACCGGTATTGTCGCAATCGCGCAGACCTTGATCATTCTGACCGCGGGCATCGACCTGTCGCTGGGGGCGATTTTGGTCGTCTCGTCATTGGTCATGGGCAATCTGGCCGTCAATCTGGGCTATCCTTGGCCTGTGGCGATTGGCATTGGCATGTTCGTTGGCACGTTTATGGGCTGGTTCAACGGTATTTTGGTGGCCTATGTCAAACTGCCGCCCTTTATCGTGACCTTGGGAACTTTGCAGATTTTTACCGCTCTAAAGCTTTGGTATTCGGGGTCTGAATCCATTCGCAACGTCGATATCGCCGAAAAAGCCCCCAGCTTGTTGTGGTTTGGTGAGGCGATCCAGTTTGGCGCGTTCAAACTGACATACGGCAGCTTTTCGTTGATCGTCCTTGCGCTGGTGTTCTTGTACGTCCTAAGCCAGACGGCTTGGGGTCGGCATGTCCATGCGATCGGCGATGATCCGGATGCAGCGATGCTGTCAGGCATTCGGTCCAAACAGACCTTGGTGTCGGTTTATGCTGTGGCCGGGTTGATCTGCGGTTTCGCGGCTTGGGTCGCGATTGGCCGGGTGGGATCGGTTTCGCCGGTGGCCTTTGATACGGTCAGCTTTGCATCCATTACGGCCGTTGTGATTGGGGGTACGTCGCTGTTCGGCGGACGTGGCTCGATCATCGGTTCGGTTTTGGGTGCAATGATTGTGGGCGTGTTTACCACTGGCCTGTCGTTGGCAGGCGTTGACGACTACTGGCAAATGTTTGCGGCGGGCAGCCTTGTGATCATCGCTGTCGGTTTGGATCAATGGCTGCGGAGGGCAACACAATGAGCGATGTAAAACCCATTCTGTCGACACGTGGTTTGATGAAACGTTACGGCACGGTTGTGGCAATGAACGGCGCAGATTTCGATCTGTATCCGGGCGAGATTACCGCGGTGATCGGTGATAACGGTGCAGGCAAGTCGACCTTGATCAAGGCGATTGCGGGGGCGGTTATTCCCGACCACGGTGAGATCACGTTGGAAGGCAAAGTCGTCAACTTCAAATCCCCCCAAGATGCGCGCAATCTGGGCATTGAAACGGTTTACCAAAACCTTGCGATGTCGCCCGCGCTTTCAATTGGTGACAACATGTTTTTGGGTCGCGAATGGCGCAAGCCAGGCATCATGGGCACCCTGTTTCGCCAGATGGACCGTGCCGGGATGGAAAAGTTCGCCCGCGACAAGTTGAATGAACTGGGTCTGATGACGATCCAGAACATCAACCAAGCGGTTGAATCGCTGTCCGGCGGTCAGCGTCAGGGCGTTGCCGTGGCGCGGGCGGCGGCGTTCGGGTCCAAAGTTGTGATCCTGGACGAACCGACGGCTGCTTTGGGGGTGAAAGAAAGCCGCCGGGTGCTGGAACTGATCCGCGACGTGCGCGCGCGTGGCATTCCGATCATCCTGATCAGCCACAACATGCCGCATGTGTTCGAAGTGGCCGACCGCATTCACATTCACCGACTTGGTCGCCGCCTATGCGTGATCAAGCCCGGCGAATACAACATGTCGGACGCCGTGGCGTTTATGACGGGTGCCAAAGTGCCCGAGGGCGTTGAAGAGCAGGCATGACACCGACAACTCTTGCCGCACTGATCCGCGACAAAGTGCCAGAGCAGGGGCGATTTCTTGTCGCCCTTGCAGGCCCCCCGGGGGCCGGAAAGTCGACCTTGGCGGCCGAATTGGTGGCGGCTTTGGGCGATGATGCAAAAGCCGTGCCGATGGATGGATTTCACTACGATGACGCGGTGTTGCACGCGCGCGGCGCACGGGATCGCAAAGGCGCGCCCGATACGTTTGACGTGCTTGGTTTTCTGCACCTGCTGCGCCGGCTGCGGGTTGAAGATGAGGTGGCCATTCCCCTTTTTGACCGTGACCTGGAAATCAGCCGTGCAGGGGCTGACATCGTAACTGCCCAAGACCGCGTTCTGGTGGTCGAGGGTAATTACCTGTTGTTGAATGAGGCCCCTTGGACAGAGGCCGCACCGCTGTTTGATCTGACCGTCTGGATTGACGTGCCAGAAGCCGAACTCGACCGCCGCCTTGTTGCCCGCTGGGCCCATTACGGCAAAACCTCCGCCGAGGCGCGGGCGTGGATCGACGGCAACGACATGCCGAACATCCGCAGGGTGACTCTTGGCTCTCAGGCCGCAGATGTGATTTTGCGGACTGAATAGCTGGCTCGACCTGCAGGAAACGGTCCCTACGAGACGGCTCCATCACACAGCTCATGCTGCATGAACGCGCGCAGGGATTTTGCGTCGTCTTCGTCAAAGATGATCTGAGTGACGGCAAAGCTGGAAATCCGGTCAAACCGAAAGGTGCGGAAACCGTTGCGCAGGTCGCACCATCCCGAAAACATCCAACCATCGGACAAGTTCCAAATCGCCAATGGCCGGACAAGGCGGTAGGATTGTCGTCCGTTTGCGTCAGCGTAAGTGACCTCGACGCAATGACGTTTGCGAATTGCTTTGCGCAGCATCGCTGCAATTGGCGGGGCACCTGTGCTGCGGCGCATCGAAAAATAAGGGGCGTCGGTCAGTTTTCGCGCCTCTGGCTGCGGCATGCTTGCTTGAATTTTGAAACGCGCCTCACGTGCGGCGGCGGCCAATGCCGGATCGTCCAAACTTTCCGCAAAAGACAGGCCGACGGCCAGCGCCTCAACCTGATCATGCGTAAAGGTCATGCTGGGCAGATCAAAGCCCGGACGCAAAAGATATCCAACCCCTGCCTCACCCTCGATCGGCAGGCCGGACGCCTGAAGATGCGCAATGTCACGGTAGACGGTTCGCACGCTGATTTCGAAATGCGCAGCCAGATCATCAGCGCGACTAAGCCCACGACTGCGCATTTCATTCACCAGCCTGAAAAGTCGTTCGGCGCGGCGCATCTGTTCCCTTGCGTGGTTGGTTCGAAGCTTACCCAGTTCTTACCACGCGGTGATAAACGCTGCTACACATCTGACCTAACAACGCTTGGAGCCGGGTTCGCCTTGTGGTCAAGTGGCAGCCGTCGCCTCGATTTCGATCATCAAGGACGGCAAGGCAAGCCGCGTGACCCCAAGCAACGTCATCGGCGGGGTTGCCCCAGTTTCCCCCATGCGCGCACCAAGAAGGTCAAAGTTCTGGAGTGCTGCATCAACATCGGTGGCGAAAATCCGCAAAAAGGTAATGTCCGACAGCCCCATTCCTGCAGCGGCCAAAACCGTCTCAAGATTGGTTAGCGTCAGGGCAAGCTGACTGCGCATATCGCTCGGATGCTGTGGCTCACCCTTGGAATCCACGGCTGTCTGACCAGCACAGATCAACTGACGCGTCGATCCGGCGATCATTTCGGCCTGATTGTACCCCAAGCGGAGTGACCAAGCCCACGGATTGATTGGTGTTCTTTGCATATGGAGCCTCACGGTTCGGCGTTTCAACTGTAACTTTGAAACACACGCCTCCTGACACCGTTATGTCAGGAGAGATTTGATCGGCGAAAATCGTTAAGGCGTCATCGCCTTTCGACCCCGTGCGCGTTCCAAGCCCAATTGCCGTTCGCGCCAGATGATCAAGATCCCGGCCGTAATAACCAAAGCGGCGCCCGCCAGCATGGTCATTGTCGGCACTTCATCAAACGCAAAGTATCCGATCAGCAGGGCAAAAATCATGGAAACATAGTCAAAGGGCGCAACAAGCGATGCATCCGCCTCGCGGTAGCTGGAGGTCAGCAAGATTTGCCCCAATCCGCCCAAAAGCCCTGCAAAGATCAGGGTTAGCGCCTCGGACATCGTGGGGATCACCCAGCCAAAGGGCAGGGTAATCAGCGACAAGAGCGACGCTGTCAGCGAAAAGTAGAACACGATTGCCGGGGTCTTTTCGGTTTGAACCAATTTGCGCACAAATACCTGCGCGAGGGCCGCAAACACCGCCCCACCCAGCACCAGCATCGCACCCAACGCCTCACGGTGGCCGGTTTGGTCGACGCCAAACGACAAGCGCGGTGACAGGACGATCAACACCCCGACAAGGCCCAAAACGACCGCAGAGATACGAAAGATGCGGACGTCCTCTCCCAGAAACATGGCGGCAAAAACGACCGTCAGCAAAGGCGCTGCATAGCCAATCGCAGTCACCTCTGGCAGGGGCAGATAGGCAAGTCCTGCAAAACCCAGACCCATTGCCAAAGTGCCGACAAAGCCACGCCAAAAGTGGCCAATGGGCTTGGCCGCACGAAACCCTGTCGCAAGCTCACGTCGCAGAGCAAGCCACGCCACGATCACCGGAATGGCAAAGAAAGACCGGAAAAATACCGCCTGTCCGGGCGGCACGTGCTGGGCGGTCATCTTGATCAGCGACGCCATCACAATGAAAACCAGGACTGACCCGATTTTCAGGGCAATTCCACGAAGGGGTCTCATCTTGGCACCTCAAGGTTGGAAACTTTCCGGCATTTGCCCTCTGGACGAACCCGCCCGACTAAGGTTCCCTATCTGAAAGGAGATTACCATGCCCAAATCGACCCTCTCTGCGCGCATTGACCAAGGCCGCGGCAACGTTCCGGCTGATCTGGTTTTAAAGGGGGCTCGGGTGTTTGACCTGATCACCGGCGATTTGGTGGAAACCGATGTCGCGATTTGCGGCGACACGATTGTTGGGGTCTTTGGCACCTATACGGGGCGTCAAGAGATTGATCTGGCGGGAAAAATTCTTGTTCCAGGCTTTATCGACACGCATTTGCACATTGAAAGCAGCCTTGTCACCCCGTTCGAATTTGACCGATGCGTGTCGCCGCATGGGGTGACGACAGCGATTTGTGACCCGCATGAGATTGCCAATGTCTGTGGTATGACCGGCATTCATTATTTCTTGGACGCGGCTGCGCGCACCTTGATGGATATTCGCGTCCAACTGTCGTCTTGCGTGCCCTCGACTCATATGGAAACCACCGGCGCGCGGCTGTCGGCGGCTGATCTCGCGCCGCTGATGGATCATCCGTTGGTGATCGGTTTGGCGGAATTCATGAACTATCCCGGGGTGTTACACAAAGACCCGGACTGTCTGGAGAAACTTGCGGCCTTTGACGGACGCCATATTGATGGTCACGCGCCCTTGCTGCGCGGCAATGATCTGAACGGCTATATTTCTGCTGGCATTCGCACGGAACACGAGGCGACGACAGCCGAAGAAGGTTTGGAAAAGCTGCGCAAGGGGATGCGGGTGTTGATCCGTGAAGGGTCGGTTTCCAAGGATCTGCACGCGCTTGCGCCCCTGCTGACCGAACGGCACGCGCCCTATCTGTGCCTTTG
>JAAFIJ010000059.1 GCA_013298675.1 Rhodobacterales bacterium
AATGTTCAATTCTATTCTTGTCGTTTGTGTTGGGAACATTTGCCGTTCTCCGGTCGGTGAACGCGTGTTGCAGGCAGCATTGCCGAATCTGATCGTGTCGTCAGCAGGCGTTGCCGCCTTGGTCGGCAATCCCGCTGACCCCGATGCCGCATCCGTTGCGGCCGAACGCGGCATTTCTCTCGACGGCCATTCCGCCCGCCAGTTCACCGCGCAGTTGGGCGCAAGCCACGACCTTATTCTGACGATGGAGCCGGGCCACCGCGCTGAGATCATCCGCATGTACCCACAACTTTCGGGAAAAACGATGTTGTTTGATCAATGGTCGGGCGCAAAGGGTATTGAAGACCCTTATCAGCTATCGCAAGACGTTCACCGCAAGATTCTTGATCAAATCCTTGTCGCCTCAGAGGCTTGGGTCAGCAAACTAAGCAGGAAGAAATAATGGCCGACGAAAACAAGGATGACTTCGGATCTGATATCGACATTTCCGAGATTTTTCGCGTGCTATGGGCGGGCAAGGCAATCATCTTGGCCTGCGGTCTGCTGTTTGCGGTATTGGCAATTATCAACGTGCAGAGCGTCAAACCGGTCTATGAAATCGACGCCCTTTTACAGCTGGAATCAAAAAACGGCGGCTTGTCGATACCAATGGGGTTGGATGCTTTGGTTGGTGGCCAAAGCAGTGCAAACAGCACGACAGAGGTCGAGATATTGACCTCTCGCATGATCCTTGACCCTGTGATTACAAAGTTGGGTCTCGATATCAGCGCGGCGCCGCGCAGCTTTCCTCTGCTCAGCAGGGTCGTCACCGGATTGAAACTTCCGGGTCCGGATTTTGGCATGCTGCGCAAATACAGTTGGCGCAATGACATCATATCGGTCGGTGAATTCGAAATCCCTGACGACTGGTTCCGCAAAACCTTTTTGATCACCGCAGGTGAAAATGGGGCCTACACGTTGGAAACCCCTGATGGGCAGGTGTTCGAGGGCATGGTCACCCAGCGACTGGCTGATGCGGCTTTGGGCTTTTCACTGCAGGTCAACGAACTTGACGCCCCCAGTGGCCGAGAGTTCAGGCTGATGAAACGCACGATGCGCGACACTTATGACGCGCTGGACCTAAAACTTAAGGTGGCAGAAACCACGCGCGGCTCGTCGCTTTTGCGGGTTTCGTTTCCAGATACCGATGTCAATCGCGGCATCAAGATCATCGAGGAAGTGACGAATACCTACCTGACGCAAAACATTGCCCGTAGCTCTGCCAAGGCGGAAAGCAGCCTGAAATTCATCCGCTCGCAACTGCCCGTATCAGAACAAGCCGTCACAGAGGCGCAGGACGCGCTTAATCTGTACCGTCAAAAAGAGAAGTCGGTCGACATTCAGTATGAAACCCGCGCCCTGCTGGAAAGCGCATCAGATATTCAGAAAAAGCTGGCCGAATTGCAGCTTGATGAAGAGCAGATGAAGGAAAACTACACTGTCAATCACCCGGTTTACCAAGCACTTTTGACGCAGCGCAAAGGCTTGATGGAACTGCTGAACGAACTGAACTCCAAAGCCGACAATTTGCCTGAAACACAAAAGGATGTTTTTAATCTTAGCCGCAATCTTGAAGTGGCCCAAAAGGTATATCTGGAACTGCTGAGCCGCGAACAAGAACTTAGCGTCATGAAAGCATCGTCAATCGGCTCTGTGCGCGTGATCGATTCTGCCCAAGCCAGCGCCAAGCCCATTTCGCCCAAAAAGGCGCGCAGCATCCTGATCAGCCTTTTGGCGGGCCTTGGCCTAAGTATGGCTTATGTATTTTGGCGCAGCTGGTCGCATAAGGGCATCATCGGCGCGGATCAGTTGGAAAAGATGGGCCTCTCGGTGTTTGCGACGGTGAACCAAGCGCTTTCACCTGTGGATACCAAACGGACCAAGGGCAACTTGCCTATCCTTGCTACGGGCACCTCCGATGATCTGGTGCTAGAGGCGCTGCGGTCGCTGCGAACATCGCTTCACTTTGGTATGTTGGACGCGAAAACCAATTCGGTGATGTTCACCTCTACCGCGCCCGGGGCGGGCAAAAGCTTTATTTCTGTGAACCTTGCGACCGTGATTGCCCAATCGGGCCCAAGGGTTTGCCTGATCGATGCCGATTTGCGCCGTGGATATTTGCGCCGATTTTTCAATGTGGAAAAAGGCACGCCGGGACTTGCAGAATTGCTGGCCAAGGAAAAGTCGATTGATGAGGTTTTGATCACCACATCAGTGGACAATTTGACCTTTATCCCGACCGGTCGCATGCCGCCGAACCCGTCAGAGCTGTTGATGCGCCCTGATTTCAACAAGCTGGTAGAAGAGCTGAACAGCCGCTTTGACCTGTTGATTTTTGATGCGCCCCCCACTCTTGCGGTGACGGACCCGGTGATCATGAGCCGCTTTATGGGCGCCTCTATCCTCGTGGTGCGCCACATTGAAACAGCAACGGGAGAGGTCGAAGCTGTGCGCAAGATTTTCGCGACTGCGGGTCAAAAGCTGACCGGAGCAATTTTGAACGGCTACCGCGCATCTGCGGTCAAGAAACTTGGCGGTCAAGAACAGTATTCAAGTTACCGCTACAGTTATCAAAAAGAAAAAGACAGCTAAGGCTATCCAAAGAGTACCCCAGCAGAGAGTTGACTTGTGCGGCATCGCTTTAGGCAGATGAAGCCCTTGAAAATCCTGATTGGGGGATCATGTAATACGGTCTGGAGGATCAAATGGCACAAGAACGCGCAGTTTTCGCAGGGGGTTGTTTTTGGGGCATGCAGGCCCTGATCCGCAAGCTGCCTGGTGTCCTATCAACACGAGTCGGCTATACGGGCGGCGATGTTGCGAATGCCACTTATCGCAACCACGGAACCCACGCCGAAGGGATCGAGATCATCTTTGACCCGGCCGTCACCAGCTATCGCCAGCAGTTGGAGTTTTTCTTTCAAATCCACGATCCGACAACTCCGATGCGGCAAGGCAATGACCGTGGCATGTCGTACCGTTCTGCGATCTATTATCTTAATGATGCGCAACGGGACGAGGCGCAGGCGACCATCGCCGACGTTGACGCATCTGGTCTATGGCCCGGCAAAGTGGTGACAGAGCTCGCGCCCTGCGGCGACTTTTGGGAAGCGGAACCAGAGCATCAAGACTATCTGGAGCGGTTGCCAAACGGCTATACCTGCCATTTCGTGCGCCCCGGTTGGGTTTTGCCAAGGCGCGCGGCATAAGGTCGGATCGTCAAGCTCCCTGAGGGATCAGCGCCAGATTTGCTATGGCAAGACTGGCGCGATGTTGCATGTCAGGAATGCCTGCTGGATGCGCCAAATAGGCGGCAATGGGCATCATTTCCCACGTCTGGCCCTCGGTGCCAAAACGGATCGCCGCGATATCTTCAGGGGTGATGTGCCCTGCAAAAAACCACGCAAGGCGCTCGGGTGATATCATTGAGGGAAACCTCTGCCCCCAAATCAGCCGCGCGGCGGTCAGGACAAGGCCGAATTCTTCTTCAAGTTCCCGCAAAGCACATGTTTCTGGTGACTCTTCGCCTTCGCGCCCGCCGCCGGGTAAATCCCACTTGGCAGCCCATGGCAGGCCAGGTTTGTCGTCACGCAAATAGACCAAAATTTTGTCACCACAGACCAAGGCAACTTTTGCTCCGACAAAATCTGCCAAAGCAGCGTCACTCATTAATGTCTTTGTCCCAGACTTTAACCTGACCTTTTTGCATCCCCAATGTCTTGTTCAAGACAATCCAAGCCCCCAAGGATGCCAACGCAAACACCAACAGCAAAAAGGGCGCAGATGCCGACAAAACGCCTAGGCCAATCAAAATTCCAGTGAAAACCGCGCCAAGGGCAAATCCCAAGAACACATAACCCGGCACCAAAACCTCTAGCACGCCCAAAGCGAACCCGCCAACGATCCAGACCCACCAAGTTGCCCACATATCAGCCACGCCCCTTTAGCATTTTGAACGCATCGCCAAAGGCATCCAGCGCCTGTGCCGGCACGATGATGGTTTGTTTGCCTGCGCCCTGTCCGACCGCAGTCAGCGCTTCTACCTGCTTAAGCGCGACTTGATACTGCGCGGCCTCTATCCCGCTTTCTTTGATTGCCACCGCGATTACGCCTGTTGCATATGCCTCTGCGTCGGCCAAAACTCGGCGGGCCTTTGCCTCTTGTTCCGCCGCATACAACTCTGCGTCAGCGTTCAATTCCACGGCGCGCTTTTTGCCTTCGGCTTCGGTCACCTGCGCACGGCGCGCGCGCTCTGCGTTCAACTGCTGCAACATTGCATGACGCGTCGCTTCATCAAGTGAGACGTCCAAAATCTCGGCACGCGTGACCTCTATGCCCCATTCATCAACCATGACACGCACATGTTCGCGGATTTTGGCGGTCAGTTCATTGCGGTTTGATTGAACGGCGTCCAGCTCCATCTTACCGATTTCGGACCGCACGATACCTGCAACGGTCGTCGCAATCGCCGCATCAACATCCCTGATCCGGTAGACGGTTTTTTCAGGCTCTGTCACGCGGTAGAACACGCTGGTTTCCACTTTTACCAAAACGTTGTCAGTGGTGATGGCGTCTTGATGGGCCGTTGGCAATTGGCGTTCAAGCACAGAAACCTTGTGCGCGACTGTATCCAAGAATGGCACGACAAAGTTGATGCCGGGCCCCAGCACGCTGCGCAAACGGCCCAAACGCTCTACCACAAACTTTTGGCTTTGCGGAACGATCCGTATGCCCTTGAAGAGCGCGACCACGATAAACAGGGCGATCGCCAGATAGACCGCGCCCGTGCCGAAAAAGTCTTGTGGGTTCATCAAAGCCTCCTGATATCATCCGCAACATGGGATCAGATATGATTGCGTTCAAGCTGCACCGAGAACAGTTTTGGCGCAAGAGCCAGACGACGAAGGCGAGCCGTCAGGGGATAGGGACTTGTTGCCCCAAGTCCAGACATCGCCAAAATTGCCTTATGAAGCTTGAAGCAGCTGCATCGTGCAAGGTCGCTAGGTTTCGATCCACATCCGTAGCAGATTGGAGCGGGTTTTGCTTAGCTTGTCCAGCAGCGGCGATTTGCCCTGCTGTGCGAAAACCGCCTCACAGGCCTGATCCAGATCGAACAATATCTCGCGTTGCGCGCTGTCACGCAGCAGGCTTTGCACCCAGCCCACGACCGCCAGCCGGGTGCCGCGTGTCACGGGTTCTACCCTGTGCAAGGTGGTGGTTGGGTAAAGGATCATATCGCCAGCAGCCAGCTTTATCTCGCGGCTTTCCAAGCTGTCCTCGATGATCAAAGCGCCGCCGTCATAGGTTGTTGGATCGGCCAAAAACAGCGTAAATGACAGGTCGCTGCGCAGACCTTGCATCATCGCATCATCGACGTGCAGACCATAGGTCTGCCCCGCGCGGTAGCGCGACAACATCAGCGGCGTCAGCGCCTTTGGCCGGGCCGCTGCGCGAAACACCGGATTGTTGCGCACCGCTTGTTCAACCATGGTCAGCAACGCATCGCGTTCCGGCGAAGCTGCGGCTTGGTCATTGGCTTTGATGTCGCGCACAAAGCGGCCGGCAGTTTTCTTGCCATCGTCAAAACGAAGCCCCTCTGCTGCCTTTTGCAGCACCAAAACCTGGGCTTCGGTCAACACCGCTGGGATCACCAACATCATTTCAGCGCACCGATGCGCCGATCAGTTCAACCCGCGCCGCTACGGCATGCAAGATCGCCGGGTCTTGGGCAACTGGTTGTGTAGCCGCCAGATCGCCAAAGGCCTCGTCACCGGCGACAAGCGCCTCCAGAATGCGTCCAGAGGCGGCTTTGGTCAGCTCTTGCGACTGCAAAGCGGCAGCTTCTTCGCGCGCGAGCGTCAGGAACGCATGTGCCTCGTGAAAGGCCATCACGTTGGTCACAACGTCGCCTTCGATGCTGCCCGCATATTCTTCGGCTGCGGCTTTCACCACCACAACCAAGGCCTCGACCCGCGCCTTTAGCTCTGCCGCTTCGTCCGCCTTGGCCAAGGCTACACTGCTGCGGAAATCGGCAAGCGCCGTGTTCACCGCATCAATTGGTGCGCCGCTTTCCATTGCATCGGAGAAGGCCTTCATCAAAGGTGTAAAATCGGCCGCCTTGTGGATGGCAAGCTGTGCGCGCATGTCGTCCATCATTTCGGCTTCTGGGTGATGGGACAACTCAATCGCCTCATCTTTCTGACCATTGGCAAAAAGCACCGCCGCCGCGATCAAGTGACCTTCAACGATGGTCAACTGTGCCAGATAGGCCGCGTCGTCCGTGGCCCCCTCGATGAGGCCCGCTTCTCCGGCCTCGCCGCCTTCGGTCTGCACCGTCCAAAGCTGTGCGCCCATGTCCCGCGCAATATCAACGGCCGACCCACCATCATTGCCGCCAGTTGCCAATGCTCCCGCAGCAAAAGCAGGCGCTGCGGCAAGCGTGACAGCAGCACCCAGCGCAAGGCTGCGCCATGCCCGAGGTTGAACCGCGCGCGTTGGTTTCGGCTGGGCAAGGGTGATGGCTGAATTGGTCATGGCGGCATCCTATATCTTACTGTTATGCTCAGGATTACTAGGCAGCTATTGGCGCGTCAAGAGTTGCCTACTAAATCAGTCGGAAATAATGCCGCTTGAACATGCCCCGACATTGCAAAGGATTACCCTGCGCCAGGACATGGTTCAGAGCAAGACTCAGGCGCATAGACAAGCGCTTATGGCCCGAGGCATAGTTGACGCATGTCCAACCTTTGCCGCGATTGCCTGACACAGTTTGAAACCGGTGCGCGCTGCCCCGCTTGCCGGTCGCCCCGGATATTGGCGCATGCAGAGCTGAACGACCTGTCCATCGCGCATATGGACTGTGACGCGTTCTATGCCTCGGTTGAAAAGCGCGACAATCCGGACTTGCGTGACAAGGCGGTGATCGTGGGCGGTGGCACGCGGGGGGTCGTGTCGACTTGCTGTTATCTGGCACGCATTCACGGGGTGCGGTCTGCCATGCCTATGTTTCAAGCGCTAAAGCTGTGCCCTGATGCCACGGTCGTCAAACCGCGGATGTCGGTCTATGTCGAAACCTCGCGCGCCATTCGCGCCCTGATGGAAGAACTGACCCCCGCGATTGAACCCCTGTCTTTAGATGAGGCGTTTCTGGATTTGACCGGAACCACGCGGCTGCACGGTGCACCGCCTGCGGTCATGCTGGCGCGGTTGGTCAAGCGGATGGAGGACGAATTAGGGCTGACCGGATCAATTGGTCTGTCCCACAACAAGTTCTTGGCGAAAATTGCCTCTGACCTCGACAAGCCGCGCGGATTTTCGGTGATCGGCCGCGCCGAAACAGAGGCGTTTTTGCGTCCCAAACCCGTGCGCATCATCTGGGGGGTGGGAACCGCCACACAGGCTGCGCTGGACAGCGCTGGCATCCGCACAATCGCGGATCTGCTGCGCTGGGACAGAGGCGATCTGAACGCGCGCTTTGGTCAGATGGGAGAGCGGCTGTGGCATCTGTCGCGCGGGCAAGATCATCGGCGCGTCAACCGCGATGAGCGGCTGAAATCCATCAGCAAGGAGACAACGTTCTTTGATGACACCTCGGACGCCGATTTGCTGGACGGTCATATCTGGCGTTTGTCAGAGCAAGTGGCAGACCGGGCCAAGGCCAAGCATCTGTCGGGCCGCACTGTCACGCTAAAACTCAAACGGGCCGATTTTACCCTGATCACCCGGCGCCATAGCCTGACCGACCCCACACAGTTGACCGACCGCATTTATCGCTGTGCCAAGGATCTGTTTGAACAGTCTGCCAACAAAGGGCCCTACCGGCTTATCGGCGTCGGGATCAGCGATCTGGCACCAGAGGCAGAGGCCGACCTGAACCGCGATCTGTTAGACCCGAACGCCCCAAAACGCGCAGCAGCAGAACGCGCCGCCGATGCCATTCGCGCACGGTTCGGCAAGGAGGCCATCATCAAAGGTCGCGCCTTGCGTTAGGTGCCGCTATTCGGCGGCCAAACGAACCGATGTGCGCTGGCCCATGACGATTTCCCGGATGACCTCCGACATCAATGCCTGAACCTTTGCAAATGTTGGCAGGCAGGTGATCGACGCCTCGTCCAAATACAACGAGCGGTCGATTTCAATTTGAACCACGTGCCGCCCAACACTGGGGCGGCCATAGGTTTGTGACACATAGGCCCCGGCAAAAGGCGCATTTCGCGCCACCCTCAGGCCCGCATTCACAAAGGCACGCTCGATCCTGTCCACGATTTCCGCGCCGGCAGAGGCCCCGAACCGATCGCCCAAAACCACTTGGGGCAACGGGCGACCGGGACGCAAATTCCCCTCTATCGCCTCATGTGGCATCGAATGGCAGTCGATCAGGATCGCTTCACCAAATTGCTGATGCGTCTCTTCAATCAGGGTTTTCAGAGCATTATGATAGGGATGCCAATGCGCGTTGATCCGCGCCTCTGCCTCAGTAAGGGAAATCTTTCCACGATAAATCGCACGCCCGCCAGAAACGACTCGGGGAATCACCCCCAAACCGGATGAGACGCGCGGGTTATGCTGGGACCGACCGATCCCCTCAATCACGGCGGGATCCAACTCATCCGAAGCGCGGTTAAAGTCAATAAAGGCCCGTGGAGCCTGCGCCACCAAGAAGGGCGCGCCATATCTTGTGGCGTCTTGAAACAATTCGTCCACATATGCATCTTCAGAACTGCGTATGGTCCGTGCGTCCAGAATGGTCTGGTTCAGAAACCCAGCCGAGTAGTGCCGACCACTGTGGGGCGCCGCAAAGACGACCGAAGTCTCTTGCGAAACGGGCCGAAACAGCTGAAAGGCGGCATCTGACATACGTACTCCTGTTGGAATCAGTATAACGCATTAAATCAACATACTGAAACCCCTTGAACAGCGTGCCGACTCTGTTTATAGCCCCGACACCGACGCGGTTCTGCCCGCGTCCTTTTCTTTAGGGCAAAGCAGAATCGTTGGACAAAGTGGGCGGTTAGCTCAGCGGTAGAGCACTACGTTGACATCGTAGTGGCCACTGGTTCGATCCCAGTACCGCCCACCATTCGCCGCCTCCGCAAGGGGGCAACGCTATTCAACCGGCGCAAAGACGCGCCGCGAACAAGGGAGACAGCCATGAAGGTTGCAAACTCGCTCCGCTCGCTGAAGACGCGTCATCGCGATTGCCAAGTCGTGCGCCGTAAAGGCCGCGTCTATGTGATCAACAAGACGCAAAAGCGCTATAAGGCCCGTCAGGGTTGATCGCGCGGATCAGTACCGATTAGGCCGCCCAAGGGAAACCTTCGGCGGCTTTTTCATTTGCTGCGCGACACTTTAAGTGCAAGGCAAAATACCGTACGCGGTCGTTCACACTTTGCCATCGCCAGAAATTTGGCGACACAGGCGACATTCACATGGAGCACCCCATGATTCCCGCCCGCTATGCCCATATTCTCTTTGCCCTCATCCTGTCTGGCATGATGTCTTTGCTGGTATCAGGCCTGTCCACCTATCGCGCGCTGGGGCTGATTGGCGGGTTCGCAGGCTTTTGGATGGGCAATTGGGCCGTTAGCTAGGCCACTGCATTTCCTGCTGTTCTTGTCATTGCGCCGCTTACCCGTCGGATCGTGGCCAAGCTGGTGGCGCGCGCATAACCTACTTGCCGGCGGGTGGTGCGAACAGACTTGCCCACCAACGCGGTCTGGCACTGCGATAACTGTGTGATTGCGGAGCGAGCTGTTTGCTGCCTGCCCTGTCGAATGCACCACTTACCAACCCGATGGTTGGCGCGTCATCAACCGCTCCAAGCGTCGATCCACAACACGGACAAAAAGCGCGCGAGGACTGATCGGAAGACCGCCAAAGCGCAGGCGCCCCACCCGGTCCGTCCCAGATAACTGCATCTTTTGGGTAGCTGACCCAGACCAACACTGGCGCGCCAGAGTGGTGCTGGCACATATGGCACGAACAGCTATGCGGATGAACAGGCGCACCGCTTGCCGTAAAGCGGATGTAACCGCACAAACACCCACCCGTCATTTTCATTGCTTGCCCTCGAATGCCCCATTCCAAGGAATCTAAACAGCGAAAATCCGGTCGACAAGAGTGCGAAAAAGCAAAACGCACGAGGTTTCCCGCGCATCTTGTCGCCCAAGCCGAATGGTGTTTCTCTTCCGATTTAAACTAACAAGTGCTTGCGCGCTGGGGGCTGAACACCTCTCAAGATGATTTCTTGACGAACTGGCACAGGATCACGATCTGCTGATCGTTCACACGTCCCTCAATGTGATCCGCATTGTCAAAAACCAACCGGATGCTGCGCACCGCCGTGCCGCGCTTTGCCACCATAGAACTGCCCTTGACCGGAAGATCCTTGATCAGCACAACCGTATCGCCCGGTTGCAGCACAACGCCATTGCTGTCGCGGTGAACGACGCCTGCCACAGGATTTTCTGCAAGGCCTGCCTCTGCGCGCGTCAGCACCTCTGGCTCTAGATACACAGTGTCCAACAGGTCAACCGCCCACCGTTCACCCGGCAATGCCTTTAGCAACCGCCATGCGGCAATCTGGGTTGGTGCCTCTGCGGCCCAAATGGCATCACCGAGGCAACGCCAGCGCGGGCCTGCTGTGATGTCACCGGCAAGCCCCGCCGCACAGGTCGGGCACAATAGGGCGGCATCGTCAGTGCCCGTCAAGGGAACAGAGGTCGCCTGATCGGCAGCGCAAAGGACGCAGTTGGCCATGGTATCTCTCAATGAATAAAAAAGGCGCGCGATTTGGTTCGCGCGCCTTGTTGTTTATGTCCGCCTTTGATCTTTTGACACGCAGATTTTGCGTGCCCTAAAATCACGCGTGGATTTTGGACACGACGCCTGCACCAACGGTGCGGCCGCCTTCGCGGATGGCGAAGCGCAGTTTTTCTTCCATGGCGATTGGCGCGATCAGTTCAACGTCGAACTTCAGGT
>JAAFIJ010000006.1:0-15146 GCA_013298675.1 Rhodobacterales bacterium
TCCGTTCCGAAGCGGCCTTGCGGTAAGCCGCTTCACGCTCAATCCCGATAAAATCACGCCCCAACATTTTGGCGACAGCACCTGTCGTGCCGGTGCCAAAGAACGGGTCCAGCACCACATCGCCCGCATTTGTGGTGGCGATCATGATCCGGTGCAGCAAGCTTTCTGGCTTTTGCGTCGGATGGGCCTTGTCGCCGTTTTCGTCCTTTAATCGTTCATGCCCAGTGCAAATAGGCAGCACCCAGTCAGAGCGCATTTGCACCCCGTCATTCAACTCTTTCAACGCTTCGTAGTTGAAGGTGTATTTCGAATTCTCATCCCGGCTGGCCCAAATCAGCGTTTCATGCGCATTGGTCAGTCGCTTACCGCGAAAATTCGGCATCGGGTTTGTCTTGCGCCAAACAACATCGTTCAGCAGCCAGTAGCCCTGATCTTGCAGAACCGAACCAACGCGGAAAATGTTATGGTAAGAACCGATGACCCAGATCGCGCCATTCGGCTTGAGCAGCCGTTTGGCCGCAGCCAGCCATTCGCGGGTGAATTTGTCATAGACGGCAAAGCTGGAAAACTGGTCCCAGTGATCATCAACAGCGTCGACTTTGCTGTTGTCAGGGCGGTGCAAATCGCCCTTCAGTTGCAAGTTATAAGGAGGGTCTGCAAAGATCAGGTCAACGCTGCCAGCAGGCAAGCTGTTCATGATCTCGATGCAATCGCCGTCAAGTATCTGGTTCAGCGGAAGAACCGCCGCATCCGCCGCTTTCATTTTCGTCGCCATGTTCTGCCCTTTTAACCGGCATCTTGTGTGCCGTTTCTTGGGTCAAGCATGAGTCATTGCTGATTCGCCGTCAAATTCTTTTTTGAATCAATCACTTACAGAAAGTTCTTGATACAAGATGTTGTGGACGGGCTTGAACGAACGCCTATGCCATGGGGTTACGCCAAGATTTAGAAGTGCGGCGCGGTGTGCTGCTGTCGGGTAACCTGCGTTTTTCTCCCACGCGTAGCCGGGGTGCTGTTGCGCCAAATCCACCATGATCCGGTCGCGTGACACTTTGGCCACAATAGAGGCAGCCGCAATCGACAGTGATTTGGCGTCCCCTTTGACAATCGGCTGTGCAAACGCGCGAAGGGCGGCGGGCAGCAGGTTGCCATCGACCAAAACCCAATCTGGGCACGTCGCGAGTCCGGCCACTGCCCGCTCCATCGCCAGATGGCTTGCGCGCAAGATGTTCAGCGTGTCAATTTCTTGTACCGTCGCATGCGCCACGCAGACTTGGGCGCAAGCAAGGATTTGGTCATAGAGCGCCTCACGCCGCGCTTCCGTCAGGGTTTTGGAATCTGCCATCCCTTGAGGAAAACCATGCAAGGGCAGGATCACCGCCGCTGCGGTGACCGGCCCGGCAAGTGGACCTCGGCCTACCTCATCAACCCCCGCCACGCAAAAGTATCCGCGTGCATGAGCCGCTGCTTCATAAGAAAGATCTGCGATCAATTTTGCCATATGCTCTGCCTAAACCAGTGCATGCGGCAATAAAAGAGGGGTGGAAGCTGCTCACCCTCCCACCCCTCACTTCGGACCCGCACGCTGGGGACAGTTGGGCCCGAATTCTGTTACCTGCCCTTGCCCAGTTGCGGACAGGTCGGCAGATCATAACTTTGCGCGCCAATTTGCATGGCGCAGATGCCTGCGGTGTCGAAACGGGCTTGTGCTGCAAAAGAAGTTGCGGCCTCAAAAAACCCAAAGACGGTCATAAACCCAATCGCAGTCACTTTGCGGGTCACTTTTGAAAAATTCGATTTCAAGGCTGCCTCCTGAGATTTCTCTGCGGTTTGTTACAGGCACCGCAGTTCATAGGGCGATGTCAGCCAAACCCATCGCGCCAAGCAATATCGCCGCGTTGATATGCGATAACACGGCGCAAAATGATGGTTGGTTATTGCCTAGCGCGGATCAGACGCGCAAAGTGCAGCAATAGAACCGGAGAAGCCCCATGGTGCGTTTTGCAGTCGCCCTTACATTGACGTTGGCCGCAGGCACCGCTGCCGGGGCCGAGTGTTATGCCGACTATAAGGCAAAGCAGGATGATCCGCTGCGCCTGCAATATGGGGTAGCTGCGGTGTCGGACGCCGCCTGCGACGTGGGAAGCGCCGAAGCTGAACTTGCACCAAAGCTTGAAGCGGATGGCTGGACTTTGCTTAACGTTGTCTCCACATTCGGTCCTGAAGGTTTGGCAGAAAGGGAAGCGAGTGCAGGCGAGTTCTTCCTCCGCTACTGATAGTTTGCGCGCGGGAAATCGCGTTGTCGGGTTTGGAATTGCCGCGATCGTGCTGATCCTGCTGGGGGCAGCGCTGTTTTTGTTTCTGAACCTGCCCGACGCCAATGAATTCAACGCGCGCGTAGAGCGACTGTTTGTTGAAAATGACCTGAAATCCGGGGCTGAAATCAAACTGTTGGAAATTTTGGCGCAGTCGGGGACTTCGTTTTCCGAGGTGCTGCAAAGCTATCGATCAGTGATTTTCGTTCTGTTGGTGTTTGCGACCGCTCTTTTGGTGGCAACGCTGGTGTTTTTGGTCACGATCATCGCCCTGAACCGGCGCATTTCGGCCATTCAGAGGTCGGGGATTCAAGTGGCCACGATGGTCATCAGCCGCGAGGCGCGGGCGGTTTACATCAACGACATGGAATTTGCTCTGACAGAGGCCGCCCTTGAAACGCTGGCGGTTCTGGCCGAGGCGCGAATGGATGATGAGGTTCTGAACGGCGCGCAGATAGAAGCCGTGATTTCCGGGCGTGACGCCGCTGATTGCGATGAGGCGGCAGGAGCCACGCGGATAAAGCGCTTGCGTGACGCCTTGGGAAACCAACTGGTATCGGAATTGCTGGTGAAAACCGTCACCCGGCGGGGCTATATGCTGGCCGTGGCCAAAGACGCCTTAAAGATGATTTGACAGCAGAAAGGCCCGACGTTTTCACGCCGGGCCTTTTGTCGTTCATCACTGTCTCTTAGGCCAGCTTTTCGACCATCTCTGGTACAGCGGCAAAGAGGTCTGCCACCAGACCGTAATCGGCCACTTGGAAAATCGGCGCTTCTTCGTCTTTGTTGATCGCCACGATGACCTTTGAGTCCTTCATGCCCGCCAAATGCTGGATCGCGCCAGAGATCCCGATCGCGATATAGAGCGCAGGAGCAACAACTTTGCCCGTTTGACCAACTTGCCAGTCATTCGGAGCATAGCCACTGTCCACTGCCGCGCGGGATGCGCCAACTGCAGCACCCAGTTTGTCGGCCAAGGATTCAATCAACGCAAAGTCGGCTTGCGATCCAACGCCACGGCCGCCAGACACCACGATGCCAGCGCTTGTCAGCTCTGGTCGGTCGGAAGAGGCAACACGGTCAGCGACCCAAGCAGACAGGCTGCCATCAACAGCCGCCGATACCTTTTCAACAGTTGCGTTGCCGCCCTTGCCTGCTGCGTCAAACGTCGCGGTACGAATGGTCATGACCTTTGTCGTGTCGCCAGACTTCACTGTCTGAATAGCGTTGCCTGCGTAGATCGGGCGTTCAAAGGTATCGGCGTCGACAACGGCCAGAACCTCGGAGATCACCATCACGTCAAGCAGGGCTGCGACGCGCGGCAAGACCGATTTCGAAAACGCACCAGAGGCCGCGACGATATGGCTGTAATCCGCCGCCAAAGACACGATCAGCGCCGCTGTCGGTTCTGCCATTGCATGGCAATAGGTGTGATCATCGGCAAAAATCACCTTTGACACGCCAGCAAGAGTGGCCGCCTCGGCTGCAGCAGCGTCACCGCCCATACCCGCGACCAACACAGTCACCGCGCCAAGGGATTTGACCGCCGTCAATGCCTTGGCAACCTGATCGGTTGCAAGCGCACCCTCGACGACATCGGCAAGAAGAAGAACAGCCATCAGATCACCCCTGCTTCGTCTTTAAGTTTCGCAATCAGCTCTTCCACAGAGCCCACCTTTACGCCTGCTTTGCGGCCTGCGGGTTCTACCGTCTTGATCACCGTCAGGCGCGGTGCAACATCCACGCCGAAATCCGCCGGAGTTTTGATCGCCAATGGTTTGGCTTTGGCCTTCATGATGTTCGGAAGGCTTGCATATCTGGGTTCGTTCAAACGCAGGTCGACCGTCACGATCGTTGGCATTTTCACCGAGATGGTCTGCAAACCGCCGTCCACTTCACGGGTGACAACTGCCTTGTCGCCGTCGATCGCAAGTTCTGAAACAAATGTCGCCTGCGACCAGCCGAGCAGTGCCGACAGCATCTGACCCGTGGCGTTCATGTCATTGTCGATTGCTTGCTTACCGCACAGAACGATACCCGGCGCTTCTTCCTTGACCACAGCGGCCAACAGCTTGGCAACAGCCAAGGGTTCGATATCGGTTTGAACGTTGTCTGTCGCCTCAATCAAAATTGCGCGGTCAGCGCCCATCGCCAAGGCGGTGCGTAAGGTTTCTTGGGCTTGCTTGATGCCGATCGACACGACGATAACCTCTGTCGCGACGCCCTTTTCCTTTAGGCGGATCGCCTCTTCGACGGCGATTTCATCAAAGGGGTTCATCGACATTTTGACGTTTGCCAGATCAACACCGGAACCGTCCGCTTTGACACGAACCTTTACGTTGTAATCAATGACACGTTTGACAGGCACTAGGACCTTCATCGCGAAAATCTCCATTCAAAGGCCCAAAGGGCCAAGCCAAGCTCTCGCAGGGTGAATACAGCGTCCACGCAACCGACAACAGACCAAAACCGACAAGGTGCTGCGTCGCGACGTCGCGTATCAGGATTAGCGGGTCAAACCCGGCACCCAAAGCACGTCTTTGGTGCCATCTTCATTGGCAATTCTGCCCGCAACAAAGAACCAATCGGACAAACGGTTCAAATATTTCACCGCCTCTGGGTTCACTGATTCCGTGGTGGCAAGCTCTACCGTCAATCGCTCTGCCCGCCGGCAAACTGTCCGACACAGGTGCAGATGGGCAGCAAGGGCGCTGCCCCCCGGCAGAATAAAACTGCGCAAAGGCGTCAGCTTTACATTCATCGCGTCAATTTCACGCTCTAGCCGCGAAACCTGACCCGCGATCACCCGCAAAGGCGGATAAGGCGCGCTCGCATCGAGATGCATGTCGGGAGAGCAAAGATCCGCACCCAAATCAAACAAGTCATTGGAAATCCGCTGAAGTGCGGCGTCCATGTCACCCGTCGCGTGCAACCGCGCCATGCCGACCGTGGCATTGGTTTCATCGACCGTTCCATAGGCTGTGACCCGCGCGGAATGCTTGGCCACCCGCGTCCCATTGCCCAATGCCGTTTCACCCGCGTCGCCGGTTTTGGTATAGATTTTAGACAAAACAACCATCAATCAGCCCCGCGAGCGCAAATATGCGAAGGTAACAATCAAAACCACCGCAACTGCCTGCGCCATGATCCGGTATCGCATCAGCCGATTGGCATGTTTGCGGTTAAACTCACCCCCCTTGGCAAAGCCGCCAAGACCGATCGCCAAAATCACCAAAACGCCAAGACTGGCAAAGGCCGCTACAAGAAAAAGTGGATCATTTATCATTTTGCACCCCGTATGATCAGGCTATCGGAAACGGGTTTGGTTTACAAGGAAACGGCTCTGCGACACTTAGCCCTTTTTGATCATCCAATCCAACAGTGACGTCGGCAAAACGCGCCGCGCAAAGCCCATCAGATAGGTCGGAAAGGTCACATAATAGCGTGGCTTTGGGCGCGGGCTTTCCAAGGCATGGATCAGTTTTTTCGTCACGGCCGAGGCCGGCAATTCAAATCGGTCGGGACCAGAGCTTTGATAAAGCCTGTCACGCAAGGCGATGTACTGATCTGCACGCGGCGAATTTTCCCAATCAATCCAACGTTCAAAGTGCGCAATCGCATTCTCGCGAATGCGGCTGGTGATCGGCCCGGGTTCGATCAGAATGACATGAATGCCAATATCGGACATCTCGATGCGCAAAACGTCGCTCAGCCCTTCCATCGCGAATTTGGTCGCGACATACGCGCCGCGCCACTTCATCCCAACCAAACCCAACACGGAAGAGCAGTTGATGATCCGCCCCGCCCCTGCTGCGCGCATCATCGGAATGATTTGGCGCGTCAGATCATGGTATCCAAAAAGATTGACCTCAAAAATCGCGCGCAATGCTGCTCGCGGAAGATCTTCTACCGCACCAGGACAAGCAAACGCGCCGTTGTTGAACAGCGCGTCCAAGGTACCGCCCGTGCGCTGCTGAACTTGCGCCACAGCTGCAGTGATGCTCGCCTCATCCGCGTAGTCGAGCACAAAGCTCTCTAGCCCCTCAGCCCGCAATCTTTCGCAATCAACCTCTTGGCGGCAAGTAGCAAAGACCCGCCAGCCCCGAAGCCTCAGAGTCCGCGCCGCGTCGATGCCGATGCCCGACGAACAGCCGGTGATCAAGATTGTTCTTGGTTGCATGACCCGCGCCCCTTTGCCGATTGTTGCCCCTTGCTAGGGCGTTCGGCGGCGCTGCGCAATGCAGGACGCAGGCGGGTCAGACTAGCAAAAGCCGCGACGCCACGTAACCTTCAATGGTGCCGTCTTCAGTGCGGACGTACGACCAGTCCCCTTCTTGGGACAGCAACTCTACCTCTTGGCCCGCAGTTACTTTGCCGACCACAGCATGTTCTTTGCCGGGTCCCTGCCGTACGTTCGCGGAATTTTCTCCGACGAAAACAAAATGGCCCAAAGTAGTGGCCGCCACCGCTTCGGCGGGTGCCACCATGACCGGTTCTTCAGGCGCAAAGTTCGCAAGGACGACGACTGTCTGCTCCTCGGCTGTGCCGGCAGCAGCTTGGGCAGAAACAGGCTCCGTTACTGCGGGCGCTTGCACCACCTCAGCAACGGCTTGCTGTGTTGGCACCTGCGGCACCAAACCAAATCGCTTTTGACCACCGTCTTCGCCACCAATCGCCATGGCGCCAAAAATACTTGCGCAAAGCGCCATTGTCATACGGATCAACATCGTTACGCCTCTACTGAATTTGTTCCATCATACACCAAAATGCGGGTCATTTCAGGGAAAAAATCGCGTTGTTTTCCCCCTAAGTCTCTGCCTCGCGGCTTTGAATGTTGATTTCAGACTAGACCCTGTAGCCCGGGCGAATTACACAACATCCATGTCAGACACATCAGATGAACCCCATATCGAGCATTCCTTAACGTCCGAGCCGCTGGCCCGCGCGATTGGAGAGCGGTATCTGACCTATGCGCTGTCGACGATCATGCACCGCGCCCTGCCAGACGCGCGGGATGGGCTAAAACCAGTTCACCGTCGGATTCTCTATGCGATGCGCGAACTGCGGCTTTCCGCCACCAGCGCTTTTCGCAAGTCGGCGAAGATCTCGGGCGATGTCATGGGCAACTATCACCCGCATGGCGATTCGGCGATTTATGACGCGATGGCCCGCTTGGCCCAAGATTTTAACGTCCGCTATCCACTGGTCGATGGCCAAGGAAACTTTGGCAACATCGACGGTGATAACCCGGCTGCTAGTCGTTACACAGAGGCCCGTCTGACCGCCATCGCAGAGACGCTGATGGACGGGTTGGATGAAAATGCCGTCGACTTCCGACCGAACTATGATGGCACTTTGGAGGAACCGGTGGTCATGCCGGCCGCCTTTCCAAATCTGCTGGCCAATGGGTCGTCAGGAATCGCGGTGGGCATGGCCACGAACATTCCGCCCCATAACTTGGATGAGTTGATTACGGGCTGCCAAGCGATGCTGCGCAACCCGGCGATTACGATCGAAGAATTGGTCACTCATATTCCAGGGCCCGACTTTCCGACTGGCGGCGTGATGGTGGAACCCAAAGAAACCATCCTCGAATCTTATCGCACCGGGCGCGGATCGTTCCGAACCCGCGCCAAGTGGCAGGTCGAGGATTTGGGCCGCGGCACTTGGCAAATCATCGTCACCCAGATCCCTTATCAGGTGCAAAAGTCGCGGCTTATAGAGAAATTGGCCGAGCTGATTAACTTGAAGAAAATTCCGTTACTGGCTGATATCCGCGACGAATCCGCCGAAGACGTGCGCTTGGTGATAGAACCGCGCAACCGCGCTGTGGAACCAGAGGTTTTGATGGCCGCGCTGTTCAAGAACAGCGATCTTGAAACGCGGTTTTCGATGAACATGAACGTGTTGATCGATGGTCGCGTGCCCAAAGTGTGTTCGCTGAAAGAGGTGCTTAAGGCGTTTCTGGACCACCGCCGCGACGTGCTTTTGCGGCGCTCTACCCACCGGGTTGAAAAAATTGACCACCGGCTAGAGGTCCTTGAAGGGTTTATCATCACTTTTCTGAACCTTGACCGGGTGATCGACATCATTCGCTATGACGACGATCCAAAGCGCGCTTTGATGGCCGAAAACTGGGGCAAACCTCACAAGCGCGCCATGTCGGAAAAGGACTATGTCGGGCCGGTGATGGGCGAGGGAGAGCTGTCGGAACTGCAAGCAGACTCGATCCTCAACATGCGCTTGCGGTCCTTGCGACGGCTTGAAGAAATCGAACTGCTGCGCGAACGGGATGCCTTGATGCAAGAGCGCGCCGATCTGGCGGACCTTTTGGACAGCGACAAGCTGCAGTGGAAGAAAATCGGCGCGGAGTTGGAAAGCATCCGCAAACAGTTTGGCCGCGACACCGTGATCGGTGCACGCCGCACAATTTTTGCCGAGGCTGGAGACGTTGAAGAAATCAGCTACGAGTCGATGATTGAACGCGAACCGATCACGATCATCTGCTCGCAAATGGGTTGGATCCGCGCGCTGAAAGGCCACGCTGACCTGACCACCGAACAGAAATTCAAAGACGGCGACACGGCACGTTTTGCGTTTCACGCCGAAACCACCGACAAGATCCTTTTGGTCGCCGCAAACGGACGCTTCTATACCCTGCTGGGCGCAAGCTTGCCCGGCGGGCGTGGCATGGGCGAACCTGTCCGGTTAATGGTCGATTTGCCCAATGAGGCGGAAATCATCGACCTGCAGATCTTCCGTCCCGGGGAAAAGCTGTTGGTCGCCTCGACTGCTGGAGACGGTTTTGTCGTGATATCGGATGAGGTTCTGGCGCAGACGCGTACCGGCAAACAGGTCTTGAGCCTTGGTGCTGGCGCGAAAACCGCGCTGTGCCGCAAGGTTCATGGCGACAGCGTGGCCGTCGTTGGAGACAACCGCAAAGTGTTGGTTTTCCCACTGTCCGAGCTGCCGGAAATGGCCAAAGGCAAAGGCGTTAGGTTGCAAAAATACAAAGACGGTGGATTGTCTGATGCGACTACATTCGTCTTGGCTGCTGGATTAAGCTGGAAAGACCCGGCTGGACGCACCCGCACTGAAACCGATTTGACCGAATGGCAGGCCGCGCGCGCCACCGCAGGTCGCATGGCGCCACGCGGCTTTCCACGCGACAACCGATTTGACTAAACCATTCAGGCATGGCGCGAACTGACGACACCTGTCACAGCGATGGAAATACATCCCTGCAACACGATTTCGGGCCTAACCTAACGGGATATAGGCACGCAACGCCGAAGCGACCTGTGCCGCAATTTCAGCGTGCACCGCTTGACCGGGCAGTGCCGCTGCCGAATGGCGCTCTAGCGGCGAAAATTTCATCGCACTGACGCCTTCGGCCCGCGCGGCAGTACTGCTGATGACCTCAATGTAGCGTGTGGCCATAGGACGAATGGCGTTGATCATTTCAGCATCGACCAAGGGGGCATCGCACAATATCTTGCTGCGTTGTTGCGGTTCTGGCGGCACGGCATCTGACGCCCAAAGCAACACCGTGGGCAAGCGCAGTCGCGACAGCAAGTTGCGCATTTGTAGAACCCAACCCGCGCGCAATTCCTCGGCAACCACTTCAAAACGATCTGGCGCAGCCGTTTGCAAGGCCGTCAACATATGGCGCGTAAAGTTGAACTCAGTAAAATCGACCGTTGGAAACATGCCACGCAACAAATGCGTCGCCACCAAAAAGCGATCATTGCGCCGTCGGTGCACCGAATAATAGCGGTTAGACATATTCTGAGCGCCCAGAATTTGCACGACACAGGCCCGCGCCGAAGTGGCGATGGCCAGAATATCCGGCTCGTTCAAATACAAATCTGGTCCCGCGTTCATACATCCCAGATTGATGACAGGAAGACTCAGCCGACGCTCTAACAAATGCGGAAACGGTGCCTCAACAAACTTGCCAAAGGTTTCTGTCCCGCCCAAGGTCACAAGATAATCACCGAGGGTTGATCGTGCAGGGCCGCGAAACGTTAACTTGGAACTCCCGTATTTGCATGGAAAATAGTTAAGCGATCCCTCGCCTGCAAAAGCGTAAGACATGTCTTCACCCACCGATTAATTGTCACACCCGTCAATCAGGCTGCATGATTCCTCTTTCCAAATTGCTAAGGTTTGGATTTAGCGCAAATTCTTGGCGTAACTCTGTGGTGCCGCGCACTTGCGCCCACGACCAGAGACTGTTTATCTCTGCCCGATAGACATGGGGTTGGCTGAATGAAGATTCGATCGGTTGGAATCGTCGGCGCGGGGCAAATGGGCTCTGGGATCGCCCATGTTTTTGCCATGGCGGGGTTTGATGTCATGCTTAGTGACGTCGCACAGCCAAATTTGGATGCGGCTATCGCCTCAATTGACCGCAATATTGAACGGCAGGTTGCAAAGGGCAAAACCACTGCAACAGAAAAGGCCGATGCATTGGGGCGTATAAAAACAACGCTTCAGCTTTCCGATCTGGGGCCGTTGGATTTGATTATTGAAGCCGCAACAGAACGTGAAGCGGTCAAGGATGCTATCTTCAAGGATCTCGCCCCGCACCTTGCGCCCCATACGATATTGACCACGAACACCTCGTCGATCTCTATCACGCGGCTGGCGTCCCGCACCGATCGGCCGGAAAAGTTCATGGGGTTTCACTTTATGAACCCCGTTCCGATCATGCAGTTGGTGGAATTGATCCGGGGCATTGCGACAGACAAAGACACCTTTGACACCTTATTGGCCGTCGTTGCCAAATTGGGTAAAACATCTGCCAGCGCCGAAGATTTCCCTGGTTTCATCGTGAACCGCATCTTGATGCCGATGATCAATGAGGCGGTTTATACGCTGTATGAAGGGGTGGGATCCGTCAAATCCATCGACGAGTCGCTGAAACTGGGCGCGAACCATCCCATGGGGCCGCTGGAACTGGCAGATTTCATCGGGCTCGACACCTGCCTTGCAATCATGAACGTGCTGCACGACGGTTTGGCCGACACCAAATACCGACCCTGCCCGCTGCTGACAAAATATGTCGAGGCGGGTTGGCTGGGCCGCAAAACAAAGCGAGGGTTTTACGATTACCGGGGAGAGGTTCCAATTCCGACGCGCTAAGTCTAGCGCTGCGCCTCTGGGCCCAAATCAAGCGTAACTTGGCGCAACCATGCAAGGAACCCTTTCGGATTTCCTTCCCAATTCTTTAGCTCTGATGCAGGGATCGGCTGGCCAATATAGGGGCGCTGCGGCTTAAACAACGCGCGCTTGATTTCATAGAGCAATAGCCCCTGCCGCAGTGTCGAAGACAGTTTGTTGGCGATTTGAAACGCTCGCGAATTTTGACCAGTAAAGTGAATAGGGACAATCGTCGCACCAGATTTGTGGATGATCTTATGGGTAAAAAGGTTCCATTCCGCCTCAACCGCCTTACCAAACCACGTCTCTGACGTGGCGACTTTGCCTGCCGGAAACAAGATCACGACACCACCTTGGCGCAAATGCTCCATCGTCTTGGCGCGCATTTCCAGCCCGAGCACGCGCGAATTTTCTTCGTGAGGAAAAGGGACAGGGATCATAAACTCTTCAACTTCAGGAATGCCGGTCAGCAAAGATCGGGTCAGAACCCGAAAATCAGAGCGAACGCGGCAGACCATTTCGCCCATGATCATCCCATCAACCAACCCATGCGGATGGTTAGCCACCACCACCACGGGGCCCGTCGCAGGAATACGCGCAATTTCGGCGGCAGGAGTCTGGATTGAGATGCCCATCTGAGCAACGGCTTTTGCCCAAAATGGCGCGCCGACAGGGGCACCAGAACGTTCAAACTGCCTGATTAACCGCAGCAGTTGAACCTTGGCGGTCAACCACTCTATGGTTCGAATAGACCCTGATTTAAACGGATTGGTAAATGTTCCGGCATAGGATAGCCGACGCATGTCGTACTTGCGCGCGACCTTCAGCGGTACCGCTGGCAAAGGCTGTGTTGCGTTCGTTTCGGGATGAACAGTCACGAAGCGTAAACCTTCCTCATCACAAACGGCTTTAGTTTTCTTCCCCAAAGCGGTCTGCCACCAAGTCCGCCAAGGCAGCTGCAAGCAGTTCAGCCTGCGCACCGGACGTAGACACCTCAATAGTGGTTCCGATCGACGCTGCCAACATCAAAAGCCCCATGATAGAGTCGCCAGAGACGGTCATCTCATCTTTGGTGACCTGTGCCGTTGCGTCATGTGCTTCGACCACTTCAACAAACTTTGCCGATGCCCGCGCATGCAGACCCTTTTGGTTGACGATCCGCAAAATCTGTTCAGACATTCTTTACTCACCTTGTCCGAGATCGAGCGCGTTGATGTATTTTCGCCCCGCTTCCAGCGCCGCCGCTACGGCCTCTGCGATGGGCAGTTCTCGTGATTTTGCCAATTTGATCAGCATGGGCAGGTTTGCACCGTAAAGGATCCGACGCGTCCCACCGGTGCAGGCCAGTAACGACAAGTTCGAAGGAGAGCCGCCAAACATATCCGTCACCACGACAACGCCTGCGCCGTCATCAACAGAATCGGCGGAAAGACTGATTTCCAATTGCTTGGAATCCCGGTCATGGACGTCTTCAATCGCGATAGCGCGCATGTTGCTTTGGGGCCCCACAACGTGTTCGACAGCGCTTAAATATTCGCGCGCCAAACCTCCGTGTGCTACGATCACAATACCAATCAAGCGCGATCAACCCTATTTGCAGAAACCGGCAGTTCGGTCATCTTGCGCTCCAGTTCTCGGTGCCGTTTTGACACCGGCCAGCCGGCTTGTGCAAGGGCCTTCGCCAGTTTTTCCGCAACGGCAACCGATCTATGTTGGCCACCAGTACAGCCAAAGCCAATTGAAAGATGGGCTTTGCCCTCTGCAACCTGTGCTGGAAGTAGCATCGTCACCAGACCTTGCAACCTGTGAAAGAATTCATCGAATCGCTCATCTTGCCCAACAAACTGCGCGACAGCCGCGTCGCGCCCATCCAGTTCACGTAAACTAGGCTCCCAATGCGGGTTTCGCAAGAAGCGACAGTCAAACACCATATCAACCCCGCGCGGAAGCCCACGCTTAAAGCTAAACGATTGGACCGAGACAGCCATTGGCGCCTGTTTGCCCGCCGCAAACCATCGCCCGATCTCGGCCTTCAGATCGTGAGGTGACATATCTGTCGTTTCAATCAGATGATCCGCGCGCGCCCGGATGGGAATTAACAACTCTATTTCGCGCAGAATTCCCTCTGTGGGTGTTTCTGCTGGGGCCAAGGGATGGCGACGACGGGTTTGCGAATAGCGCCGGATCAGTTCTGTCGCTCCGCAATCGAGATACAGCACTTCTAACTCAACGTTCGGATTGCGCGTCAGGGTATCGATCAGCTCGATCAACGCGGTTGTGTTGAAGTCGCGGTTGCGCACGTCAAGGCCCAACGCAATTGGTCTGCCCAACGGGGGCCCATCGGTCAATCGCGGTACAAGGCTGAGCGGCAGATTATCAATCACCTCATAGCCCAAGTCTTCAAACGCATGAATCGCCGTCGATCTGCCCGCCCCGGAAGGGCCGGTCACAAGCACCAGTTGGTGGTCATGAGTCGGATTTTGCATCACACATCCTAGACCCTGCGCTATGCCGGGTTCAAGCCCTTCAAATAGCACAGCAATGCGGCGGGTAAATGGTCCGCTTCGATGTGCGTAATTGTTTTTATGTCAACGTCGACAATCCTGGTTGTCCGAATTGGCGGCATGCGCCGCGTCTCTGTTTGGCTAAGATCAAGCACCAAGCAAATTTCAACAGATGTGGTGACGGCCTGAACAGGCAAAATCCCTATGCCGCGCGCCTCGATCAAGCCTGACAAGGTTGTTGGGCAGCTTGCGATCACCCGACCCTTGTTGTTTTCCACGATGGTACGGTCATCAGCAACCAAACTGGCCCCAAGTGCCATAAGTTTCAATGCCATTGCCGATTTGCCACTGCCCGAGGGGCCAATGATCAAAAGACCGGCACCATTCACCGCGACACAACTGGCGTGAATGATCTCTTCACCCTTCGCCGCATCCCCCCCGGCTGGCAAAATCAAATCGGAAGGCCAACGACGAACCGCGCACCCAGAGGTTCTGAGGTTGGGTCGGCGTTGGTCGGACGGATGTTTTCGGCCCAGATCACCCCACCATGCGCCTCAACGATTTGCTTGGAGATCGAAAGGCCAAGACCAGAATGGTTGCCAAAATCGCTTTCAGGGCGTTCCGAGTAGAAGCGTTTGAACACTTTGCCCAAAGCTTGCTCGGGGATTCCGGGCCCTGTGTCCTCGACCACGATCAACACCCGGTTTTCACGCTGACGTGCCCAGACCCGAACTGCATCACCGTCTTCACAAAAGGAAATGGCATTGGTGATCAAGTTGACGAACACCTGAGCAAGCCGCGCTTCAAGCCCATGGACGCGAATGGATTCGTTCGGAAAGTCGGTAATGAACTCCACGTCCTTTTTCCCTGCTTGCTCGCCCAGATACCTGCAGAGATTTTCCAACGTTTTCAGAAGATTGAACTCTTCCTCTTCTTCCTTGACCAATTCGCTATCAAGTCTGGATGCATTGGAAATATCAGATACAAGACGATCAAGCCTGCGCACATCATGTTCGATGACATCAAGCAGTTTATCGCGGTGCTCTTCCTTCTTGACCATCCGCAGACTTCCGACGGCCGAATTCAAGCTGGCAAGCGGGTTCTTGATTTCGTGACTTACATCGGCTGCGAACTGTTCGTTCGCGTCGATCCAAAAAAAAAA
>JAAFIJ010000006.1:15156-22205 GCA_013298675.1 Rhodobacterales bacterium
AAAGTGCCGCCACCATGCCCCGCATTGCGATCGACAGGCGGCCAATTTCATCTGGTCGCGCCGCAAGGTCGGGAATACGGATCCGACCCGGCGACATTTTGCGCGCATCGCGGTCACGTCCCAATTCGGCGGCAGCGGCAAGATCGGACAGCGGGTTTGCAATCGTTGATGCAAGCACCAACGACAAGCCGATCGACACCAGCAGCGCGATGATGAACATCTGCAAGACCTGTTCACGCTCATAGCGCACCAGTCGGTCGATCTCTCCTTGCGCAGAGGTCAGCACCACTGCACCAATCACTTTGCCCGCTTGGCTGACCGGGGTCGCCACGCCAAAATATGACCCACCACTCAATCCACGCCCAGTACTTGCGGACGACTCGCCGGTAAGGGCCTTGGGCAGCAGGCTGAGCGCCAAAGGCTCGCCGCTTTCAACCACGACCTTATCGGGCGAAAAGTCGATAAAGCCCGAAACGGAATCCCAAACAGTGTTCAAAAACCCGGTGATGACTGTGGAGCGGTCGTCTTCGGGCAACAGCGTGTCTGCATCCAGACTGCCAAGGCTTTTGGCCATTTGAACCCCGGCAAGGTTGTAAAGGTAAACCTCTACGCCCCGGCCAATCGCAAGCTCATCTACGGATTTTTGCAGCAAGGCCGCATTGCCCTGCCCGCCCTGTGCGGCAATGCTCGCCTCAATAACCTGGGCAATCAGCCGCGATTCCGTCACCAAACCCTGTTCGCGCTGCAAAACCAAAGAGTCGCGGAACGGGTTCATGAACAGAACCCCCGCAACCAAAACGACCAAGGCCATCAAATTGAAAATGATAATTTTGCGCGCCAAAGGCGAACGGTTCAGCAAGAAAAATCCGCGACGGTTATTACCGGCGATCGCGGCTTCGTCATCGATAGCATCAGACGAAACCCAATCATCGCCCAGCAGCAGTGGTCCCGGCTTGCTAGACGATGATTGTTTCATTCCGATGTGTGGCGCTGTGGTCATTCTTCGTTGTAGCGGTAACCGATACCATAAAGGGTTTCGATCGCAGAGAAATCATCATCGACGGCACGCATTTTCTTGCGAAGCCGCTTGATGTGGCTGTCGATGGTACGGTCGTCCACATAAACTTGGTCATCATATGCCACGTCCATCAGCTGATCGCGCGACTTCACAAAGCCGGGGCGCTGCGCCAAGGCTTGTAGCAGCATAAATTCTGTCACGGTCAGGGATACGTCCAGACCTTTCCAGCTGACCGAATGGCGCAACGGGTCCATCCGCAGATGGCCGCGGTCCATGATCTTGGTCTCTTCAGTGACGGCAACCTCGCCCGTCGCAATCGCCTCTTGCCGACGCAAAAGGGAACGGATGCGCTCCACCAACAGACGCTGTGAAAACGGCTTTTTCACGTAGTCGTCAGCCCCCATACGCAGGCCGAGTACCTCGTCGATTTCGTCGTCTTTGGAGGTCAGAAAAATGACCGGCATGGTGGTTTTCTGGCGCAAACGCTGCAGCAGATCCATCCCGTCCATCCGTGGCATCTTTATATCCAAAACCGCCATGTCAGGCAGTCTGCGGTTAAAGGCGTCCAAAGCGGACTGACCATCATTGTATGTTTCTACTTCGAAACCCTCAGCCTCAAGTGTCATGGAGACGGACGTCAGAATATTTCTGTCGTCGTCTACAAGGGCGATCCTCGTCATTTTTGGCTTCCTATTCTGCTCGGCTTGCCTGATTTTTCACTTTGATCGGTTTTTTTGGCCCGAAAATCAATAGCCAAAGCGAATCACCCTTGAAGGTCGGTTCATTTCATACCGAAAATTCCTAATGAATGACTTAAATGCCGCAGTCTTGACATCATGTGCGAATGATTGCGCTAACCTCAAATTTGGTTGCGCTAACGGCAGACCACTGTCCTATTCCTGACAAAATGCACGTGATAAAGCATAGTTAGCAGTGTGACGGCCCATCACATTCCCTTTGGTCCCGATGGTTCGGGGTATCAAATTGGTGGGCGAATTCATCTGCAATTTTTTTGACCATTGCAGGAGCTTGCACAATGACATTTGGACGCGTGAACCCCAGCCAGACACTTGAAAATCAAGGCATGACCGGATTGGGAAACGTCGCGTACAATTATATTGAGCCCGCCTTGGTTGAATGCGCTGTGGCGCGCGGCGAAGGTCGATTGGGCAAAGGCGGCGCGTTTCTATGCTCAACCGGGCAATTTACCGGCCGCTCGCCCAAGGACAAATTCGTCGTCCGCTCGACTTTGACAGAAAAAACGATCTGGTGGGAAAACAACAAAGCAATGGCGGTTGATGCCTTTGACTGCCTGCATGCCGATATGCTGGACCACATGAAGGGCCGTGATTACTTTGTCCAAGATCTGTTTGCGGGCGCTGATCCTGCGCACAGGCTGGATGTTCGCGTGGTCACAGAACTTGCGTGGCACGGACTGTTTATCCGCCACTTGTTGCGCAGACCGGAACGCCATGAACTTGACGCCTTTGTTCCTGAATGGACCGTCGTAAACTGCCCCTCATTCAAGGCCGATCCTGCCCGTCATGGCTGCCGCAGCGAAACCGTCATTGCGATGAATTTTGACAAAAAGCTGATCTTGATCGCCAACACTGCCTATGCAGGCGAAAACAAGAAAGCGGTGTTCACACTGCTGAACTATCTTTTGCCCGAGCGCGGCGTGATGGCGATGCACTGTTCTGCCAACCACGCGCCGGGCAATCTTGACGAAACGGCGGTGTTCTTTGGCTTGTCTGGCACGGGCAAAACCACTTTGTCGGCGGCCCCTGATCGTACATTGATCGGCGATGATGAACACGGCTGGTCTGACACGGGCACCTTCAACTTTGAAGGCGGGTGCTATGCCAAAACGATCAATTTGAACCCAGAGGCAGAGCCAGAGATTTACGCCACCACGCAGCGTTTTGCGACTGTGGTGGAATACATGGTCTATGATCCCGAAACGCTGGAATTAGACTTTGACGACAACAGCCTGACCGCGAACATGCGTTGCGCCTACCCCCTTGACTATATCTCTAACGCGTCGAAATCCGGGCTTGGTGGGCACCCGAAGAATATCATCATGCTGACCTGCGATGCTTTTGGGGTTCTGCCGCCTATTGCGCGCCTGACGCCGGCCCAAGCGATGTACCATTTCCTGTCGGGGTTCACCTCCAAAGTCGCGGGAACGGAACGCGGTGTCACGGAACCCACGCCAACGTTTTCAACCTGTTTCGGCGCGCCCTTTATGCCCCGCAGACCAGAGGTTTACGGCAAACTGCTGCAAGAAAAGATCGCGCAACATGGTGCGACCTGTTGGTTGGTCAACACGGGCTGGACCGGTGGTGCTTATGGCACTGGCAAGCGGATGCCAATCAAGGCCACGCGCGCGCTGTTGTCCGCGGCGCTTGATGGAACGCTGGCAAAAGCAAAGTTCCGGCGCGATCCGAATTTTGGCTTTATGGTGCCGCAGGCCTTGCCCGGCGTCGACGAAACTTTGTTGAACCCGCGCGCGACGTGGACCGACACGTTGGCCTATGACGCGCAAGCGAAAAAGCTGGTTGAGATGTTTGCCAATAACTTTGGTCAATACACACCGTTTATCGACGAAGACGTCAAAGCGGCAGCGATCGGGTAACCCAGAGTTTGGCCAAGCGGACACGCTTGGCCAGTTGCTTTACGGTTGCTCATCCTCAGGCGTCCATTTGGCTGCGACATTTTAAGTCAAAATCATAACCAATGGCGAATTATTGTTGCGCTGGCAATTTATTCGCACTAGTTAGTTTGCAACTGCAGCATTGGAGGTTTCGATGGCACATGATGGTCAGAACTCGGTTGATCAGGCCTTGTTGGGTGACATTCGTAGCCTAACCCAAATGGCGCTTCCCGAAGTTGAGGCCCTGCTGGACGCTGCACTGGCAACCCTGCGCGCGGCGGTGATGATCGCAGGCAAAGTCTCGGCCACAGCGCTTGAACAGCATCAATTTGCGGCTCATTCGGTGGCGTGGCTGGCAACCTATACTGAAAGCCTGCGCCAGATGCAGGCTTGGGCCGATAGATTGCATAAGGCAGGACAGTTCGGGCAGATGGAGGCGTTGCTGCTGCAAATCGGATTTGGCGAATATCTTTGCCAAGTCTACGGCGGGATCCCGATGAGCCAGGGCGAAATCGCGCGACTTCAGGATATGGGCGTGAAGGCCCCTGCGCCGGGCGAGGCGGCCGCAACCTTGATGGAACAGGGCAACACCACTGCCGCCCGCAGTCAGCTTGTGACCTTGATGCGTGACAACCATGGACGCGCCACGTTTGGCACAACCGGGCTTGATGAAGAGTTGGAAATGATCCGCGATCAGTTTCGCCGCTTTGCCGACGAAAAAGTGGTCCCTCATGCCCATGGGTGGCATTTGCGCGATGAATTGATCCCGATGCAGGTGATTGACGATCTTGCCGAAATGGGGGTTTTCGGGTTGACCATTCCCGAAGAATTTGGCGGCTTTGGTCTGTCCAAGGCGTCGATGGTGGTGGTGTCCGAAGAATTGTCGCGCGGTTATATCGGCGTTGGCAGCCTTGCAACGCGCAGCGAAATCGCCGCCGAGTTGATTTTGTGCGGCGGAACAGAGGCGCAAAAAGCCCATTGGCTGCCAAAACTCGCCAGTGCAGAGATCTTGCCAACAGCGGTTTTCACCGAACCAAACACCGGGTCAGATTTGGGATCTTTGCGCACCCGCGCGGTAAAGGCGGGTGACGACTGGTCGGTGACGGGTAACAAAACATGGATCACCCATGCCGCGCGCACCCATGTGATGACCCTGCTTGCGCGCACTGATCCCGACAGCACCGACTACCGGGGCTTGTCGATGTTTTTGGCGCAAAAACAGCCGGGCACAGTTGATGTGCCCTTTCCAACCCCCGGCATGACAGGGGGTGAGATTGAAGTTCTGGGCTACCGCGGCATGAAGGAATACGAGTTGGCTTTTGACGGATTTCACGTCGCAGGTGAAAATCTGCTGGGTGGCGTTGAAGGGCAAGGTTTTAAGCAATTGATGCAAACCTTTGAATCTGCACGGATTCAGACAGCAGCGCGCGCGGTCGGTGTGGCGCAATCGGCGCTGGAAACAGGCATGCGGTATGCCACGGATCGCAAGCAGTTTGGCAAAGCCCTGATCGAATTTCCACGGGTTTCAGGCAAGCTGGCCATGATGGCGGTCGAGATCATGATCGCCCGACAGCTGACCTATTACAGCGCGTGGCAGAAGGACCATGGCAAGCGTTGCGATCTTGAGGCGGGCATGGCCAAGCTGCTGGGCGCGCGCGTTGCATGGGCCTGCGCCGACAATGCACTGCAAATTCACGGCGGCAATGGCTTTGCGTTAGAATACCAGATCAGCCGGATTTTGTGCGATGCACGCATCCTGAATATCTTTGAAGGGGCCGCAGAGATTCAGGCACAGGTGATCGCGCGACGTCTGCTTGACTAAAGCAACGTCGCGCGCGGTGCGCCAAGTCGTGGGTGCAGCTTGCCCGCGACGACATAGGCCCCCACAAAGGCCAGCCCAGACGCGGCAAAGATAAAGTTCAGCGGCGCCACAAACAGCACCAACCATGCCATACCGGGCGTGACGATGCCGGAGACATCGCGAAAGCTGGAAAAGACAGCAGCCATTTCAGCCCGTTCTGACGGCTTGACCGACATCATAAAGGGCAAACCACCAACCACATCCAACATAACCAACCCAAAGGATCCGGCGAACAGGCACACGATCGTCACCCATGGAAGAAACGAAAACATCGTGGCCGCGATAAAGAACACGGCGCAATAAGCCAAGGCTAGCCGTAATGACACGCGCACCGATCGGCGCCGCACCCAAGCCGCCATAAACGGCGACAGCAGCAAGGTTGCATTGGTCACCGACAGCATGATGCCGCCCAACTGATTGCCCAATCCGGCCTCGATGCAGAAAATTGGCACGTAGACGACGTAAACCCACCAACCGCAGCTGCGGATCACTGCAAACATCCAGCCAGCAATCAGACGTGGTTGGCGGAAAAATCGTCCCAAAAACGCAAGCGGATTAACAGCGGGTCCCTTTGCACGGGTGATCTGCTTTCCACTGCCCAGTCGAAGCATCCAGAACACCGCGAATTGCAAGCAGGCAAAACACCCCGCGATCAAAAACGGTAGCGAGGGGGACACAGCGTGCAAGTAAACCCCGCTCATCGGCCCAACTGCCCAAGGGGCCGCTGCATAGACCATTTGCATGCTTTGAGTGCGCCCCAAATCAGCGCGCGGCACATAGTCCAGCACATAGGCATTGAAGCAAACGAAACAGGTGACCGTCGCCATGCCCATGATCAAAATGCCCAATTGCACAGACCAAGACTGCCCGATCACAAACAAGAACATGGCGATCAAATAAAGCCCGCAGCCGCCTGAGTAGACCCAACGACGGGGCCAAATCTGGGTCAAGCGCGGCACCATCAGCCCCCAGAAGAGCGTGATCAACCCCGCCACAAAATACACTGTCGACAGACCGTGTGCCGTGCCCAGCGCATCATAGACAGCCAGCGGAATTGTCGCGATCAAGATCCCCCGCACTGCAGCCTCTAGCCCGGCCAGCAACGCAAAGTGCTGGAGCTTGGGTGTGGCAGAGTGGGTCAACTCCATGGGGCGATATCTCAGGGCCATTCTTTCACCAAACATAGGCTGGGGGGCTCGCGCTGCGCTATGCGCGACAACCCGAGTCGGTCTACGACTATTCGAATTGTAAAAGGTCTAGCAGCCGCGCCCGCGCCGCAGGCAAGGGGCGACCGTTCAGAGTAGGCACCAGCGAGCGGTGCAGAAAATGCCCAGTGATTGCCAGACCCTGCGCCAGTTCTACCGCACTTGCAGACCCCTGCCCCATCAGACTGGGCGGCAATGGCAACAGCTTTGGCGCCCAGTCCCCCGCCGCATCCCGGTTCACCGCCCGACCAGTTTTGGGGCTGACATAGGCCAGATCATCTCTTTTTCCCGAAATGGCGCAAACGCTAAGGT